>CAYXZN010000040.1:0-13799 GCA_964469325.1 uncultured Steroidobacteraceae bacterium | reverse complement strand
CTCCCGCGTCAACGCGTCCGGGGGAGTATAGCCGAGCTCCGCGACCCCCTCAATCAGGGGCGAAGCGGGCCCGCAGCCGCTCGATGCTGTCCTCGAGGTCGCGCTCGGCGGTCGAGGCCAGCATCGGCTCCATGAAGGCGGCCAGCCCGCCGCCGCGCAGGGTGATGGTGAGGAGCAGTCGGCTGGACGCAGGCGCGGCCGGCTCGACCGCGAAGCTGGTCTCGATCTCCACCCCGCCCACCTTCCCGGCCAGCACGCCGAGGCGGGGCGGCGCGAGGTCCGTGACGGTCAGCTCAGCCCGCACGCGCTGGCCGAGCGCCTCGCGCGTCACCACCACCCGATCGCCCATGCCCAGCGGCCGATCCTCCGGCGCCTCCACGTTGACCACGCCGCTCTGCCACTCGGCGAGCTTCGACAGGTCGACCAGGAAGGCGAACAGCTCCTCGGGGGTCGCGGCGATCTCCGCTCGCCGCTCGATGCGTCGCACCGGCGAACGCTACTCGACCCGCGCTGCGGCGCGGGCCGGTTCGCCGCCGGCGGCGGCCGCGACCGCGATCCGCCGCAGGTCGTCGACCAGCGCCGCGTAGGCGGTGCGCCGGTCGGTGCCGTCGGCGGCGCGCAGGACCGACGACGGGTGAACGGTGGCGGCGATGGGCGGGCCGAGGTCCGACGGGAAGAGCTGCCCGCGCTGCTGCGTGACCCGGAAGGTCCGGCCGATCAGCGCCTGGGCGGCCGTGGCGCCCAGGCAGACGATCACCCGCGGGCGCACCTGCTCCAGCTCCGCGTCGAGCCACGGCCGGCAGGCGCCGATCTCCTCGCGGTTCGGCCGGTCGTGGATCCGCCGCTTGCCGCGCGGCTTCCACTTGAAGTGCTTCACGACGTTGGTGACGTAGGCCGCCCTGCGGTCGATTCCGGCGTCGACCAGCGCGCGGTCCAGCAGCTCGCCGGCCGGGCCCACGAACGGGGCGCCGGTCCGGTCCTCGCGATCGCCGGGCTGCTCGCCGACGAGCATCATCCACGCCCCCGTCTCGCCCTCCCCGAACACGGTCTGGGTGGCGCGTTCATACAGGTCGCAGGAGCGGCAGGCGGCCGCCGCCGACCGCAGCTCCTCGAGCGAACGCGGCCGATCGGGGACCGGTGCGGGTGGATAGCCTTCCACGCTTCGGTCAGGCAGCAGCCAGGGTGCCAGTCCTTGCTCGACCCCCGTCCAACCCGGTGCTAGCATCCGGCCAGCCGACCGCTGGTGGAGGAGATCGATGAGCGGCCCGAGCCCGATGATCGACATCCGCAAGGTCAACAAGTGGTTCGGCGATCTCCACGTGCTCCGCAACGTCAGCATGCGGGTCGACCGCGGCGAGGTGGTGGTGGTGATCGGTCCATCCGGCAGCGGCAAGAGCACCCTGCTTCGCTGCGTCAACCGCCTCGAGCCGGTGCAGGAAGGGGAGGTGCTCGTCGAGGGGCGCGCGCTCGACGATCCCAAGCTTGACGTGAATCGACTCCGGGCGGAGATCGGGGTCGTGTTTCAGAGCTTCAACCTGTTTCCGCATCTCAGCGTCATGCAGAACCTGGTGCTGGCGCCGATGAAGGTCCGCCGGATGGATCGCGCGAGCGCGGAACGGAAAGCAGAGGAGCTGCTCGCCAAGGTGGGCATCCCGGAGAAGGCCGATGCGCCACCGGCCCAGCTATCGGGAGGCCAGCAACAGCGCGTGGCGATTGCAAGGGCCCTCTGCATGGACCCTAAGATCATGCTCTTCGATGAGCCCACGAGCGCCCTCGACCCCGAGATGATCAACGAGGTCCTGGAGGTCATGAAGGCGCTGGCCACCGACGGCATGACGATGATGGTCGTCAGCCATGAGATGGGGTTCGCTCGCGAGGTGGCGGACCGGGTCGTCTTCATGGACAACGGGGAGATCGTGGAGGAGGGTACGCCGGAACATTTCTTCACCGCGCCGACCCAGGAGCGCACCAAGCGCTTCCTGAGCAAGATCCTGCATCACTAGACCTGATGGTTGGTGCAGGGAGTCGAGCGTGCGGGCAGTTGTCCGCCGCATGAGTGGGAGGACACATGACGAAGCGACTACTCATCGTTCTCACCGCCCTGATCCTGGCGCTGACCGCCTGCCAGGATGGAGCGGCCGACCAGACAGCTGATCCGGATGGCGGGAACGGCGAGCTGCCTACGGTCGAAGTCGATGTCACCGGCGAAAACGTCGAGGCGATCCAGGAGGCGGGCGAACTGCGCTGCGGCGTGAAGTACGACGTCCGCGGCTTCGGCTTCAACAATCCGGAGAGCGGCGAGATCGAGGGCCTCGAGGCCGACCTGTGTCGGATCATCGCCGACGCGATGGGCGTCGAGCCAGAGTTCAGCGAGGCGATCAGCGCGAACCGAATCCCGTTCCTCCAGGAGGACACGGTCGACATCGTGATCAGCACGATGACCCGCAACGCCGAGCGAGAGGAACAGATCGACTTCAGCCACGTGTACTACATGGCGGGGCAATCGATCCTGGTGAAGGAGGAGTCGGATATCCAGACCGTCGACGATCTCAACGGTCGGACCGTCTGTTCGGGCGAGGGGTCGACGTCGGAGAAGAACGTGAGAGATCTGGCCCCGGACGCCGAGCTGCTCCTCTTCGGCACCTACACCGAGGCCGGGCAAGCGCTGGCCGACGGGCGCTGTGAGGCCGTGTCGACCGACGATACGATCCTGTTCGGCCTGGCGGAGCAGTTCGAAGGCACCGAGCTGCGCGGCGGAGTCTTCACCGAGGAGCCGCTGGCGATCGGCATCAAGAAGGGTCGCGAGGACCTGGTGCAGTTCGTCGACGCCGTGCTCGAGCAGCTGAAGGAGAACGGCGGGCTCACGCAGCTCTACGAGCAGTGGGTCGAGCCGTACACCGGCGAAGTCCCTCAGGTCCCGTTCTAGGCGGCATCTTCGTCGAGGGGGGATCGGCACTGCGTCGATCACCCCTCGCACGTTCCCACGATGTTCGATCCGGTCTGGCAGAACTTCGACTTCTTCCTCAGCGGCTATCTGACGACGATCCTGCTGTTCGTCGCCTCGTTCGTGGTGGCACTTGCGATTGGGGTCGTGATGGCCGCGCTGCGGACATGGGGCGTCGGGCCGCTGCGCAGCATCGCGACCGGCTACGTTGAGTTCTTCCGCAACACGCCCCTGCTCGTCCAGCTCTTCTTCTATGCCACGTTCCTCGCGCAGCTGAGCATCACGCGGAGCCCGGTTCAGGCCGCGATCATCGGTCTGGCTATCTACACCGGGTCCTACGTCACCGAGGCGGTGCGCTCCGGCCTCCTGTCCGTGGACGTGCGGCAGATGGAGTCGGCCCGATCGCTCGGACTGAGCCAGGTTCAGGCGCTCCGCCACGTCGTGCTGCCACAGGCGATTCGAACGGTCATCCCGCCACTCGGCAACATCGCCATCGCGCTGGTGAAGAACACGGCCGTGGCCAGCGCCATCGCGGCTCCGGAGCTTCTCCAGCAGGGCAGCGTGATCGGCTCACGAACCTTCCGGCTCGACCCGTACCTGGCGGTCATCATCGGCTACCTGAGCCTGACGATCACCCTGTCCATCATCCTGAGCCGGGTCGAGAAGCGTCTGGCGTTCGCCCGATGACCGCCATTGCCGTGACACCCGCCAGGACGCGGCTGCCGTGGGGATGGATCACGCTCGTCGCACTCCTGGCGCTGGTGGCGGTCGGCTTCCTGATAGGGGTGCTGCCGGCCGACAAGTGGGAGCCCTTCCTGCGTGCGACGACATGGCGGACGTTCGGCCTAGGGCTGCTCTCGACACTCTTCATCGCCAGCGTGTCGCTGGTGGCGAGCATGATCATCAGCCTCCCGCTGGCCCTCGCCAGGATCTCGCTGCCCAGGCCGTGGCGCACGGTGGCGACGCTGTGGATCGAGGGCGTTCGCGCCACGCCTGTGCTCGTCATCCTGGTCGTCGTCTTCTTCGGTCTGCTCCGCCTGGGCATCGACTTCCGCCTGCGACAGCTGTACGTGATCATCGGTCTGACGATCTACACGAGCGCCGTGCTCGCCGAGATTCTGCGGGCTGGAATCGCGTCCATCCCGCGCGGAGAGGCCGAGGCGGCTCGATCGCTCGGTCTGAACTACTGGCAGTCGATGCGGTACGTCATCCTGCCGCAGGCCTATGCGCGAATGACGCCGGCCATCGTCTCGCAGCTGATCACCCTCAACAAGGACACGTCGCTGGGGTTCATCATCGCGGCACAGGAGGTGGTTAGAACCGGACGCGCATTCTTCAACTTCTACGGCAATCCGGTGGAGACCTACCTGGTCCTGCTGCTGATCTTCTTCGCCATCAACTATCCGCTCTCGCGAGTCTCGCGGCGGCTCGAGGCCCAGCAGCCGAAAGAACAACGCGTGTCGGTGGGGGGCGAGGAGGACCAGGCGACGCTCGCGCAGGAGGCGGAGGGTCGTCGGGGCGGCTAGGACGGGCATCCGCCTCCGCGGCGAACAGGGGGATTCGGGCATCCGGCCCAGCCGTCCACCTACCCTCGGCGGTCGGGCGGCATGGACCTCGCATGCGAGGCTGGGGCGTGACGCGCTTCGAGGTATGGGCGCCCGCTGCCCGACGGGTCGAGCTGGCGGCGCATGGCCGGCATCGGCGCATGCAGGCGGTCGGCGGCGGCCGCTGGGCGCTCGAGCTGCCGTCGGCCGGCCCGGGGACCGACTACGCCTTCGCGCTCGACGGGGGCCAGCCGCTGCCCGACCCGCGCTCGGCCTGGCAGCCGAACGGGGTGCACGGCGCCAGCCGGGTGCTCGACCACGGCGCCTTCGGCTGGACCGATGCGGACTGGCAGGGAAGGGAGCTGTCGGGCAGCCTCTTCTACGAGCTGCACGTCGGCACCTTCACGCCGGAGGGGACGTTCGATGCGGCCGCGGATCGGCTCGACCACCTGCTGGGGCTGGGCGTGACCACGGTCCAGCTGCTGCCGGTGCCGGCCTTCGACGGACGGCGCGGCTGGGGGTACGACGGGGTGAGCCTCTTCGCCGTCCACGAGCCGTACGGCGGGCCCGACGGGCTGAAGCGTTTCGTCGACACGTGCCACGCCAGCGGGCTGGCGGTCTTCGGCGACGTCGTCTACAACCACCTCGGACCGAGCGGCAACTACCTGGGACGCTTCGGCCCCTACTTCACCGATGCCCACCAGACGCCGTGGGGACCGGCGGTGAACTACGACCAGCCGGGCTCGAGGGAGGTGCGGCGCTTCGTGGTCGACAACGCGCTGGCGTGGCTGCGTGACTACCACCTCGACGGGCTGCGGCTCGACGCCACGCACCAGATCGTCGACCACTCGCCGGTCCACGTGCTGGCGGAGCTGGGGCAGCGGGTCGAGGCGCTGTCGGCGGACCTGGGCCGCCCGCTCAGCGTGGTCGCCGAGACCGGGCGCTACGCGCCGCGTCTGCTCGCGCCGCGCTCGGAGGGCGGGTACGGGCTGGACGGGGTGTGGCACGAGGATCCCCACCACGCCATCCACGCCGCCCTCACCGGGGAGCGAGACGGCTATTACGCCGACTACGGCAGCCTGCGCGACCTGGCCGCGACGATGCGCGGCCAGTACGTGGTCGGCGACGGCGACCCGGGAGAGCTGCCGCGCGAGCGGGTGAGCGGGGTCGGCGGGCACCGGCTCGTCACCTTCCTCCAGAACCACGACCAGGTCGGCAACCGGATGGCGGGGGAGCGGATCGGCCACCTCGTCTCCCCCGGGCGGGCTCGCATCGCCGCCGCTCTCCTGCTGTTGGGCCCCTTCACGCCGCTCCTCTTCCAGGGCGAGGAGTGGGGCGCGTCGACGCCCTGGCAGTACTTCACCGACTTCGACGAGCCCGACCTGGCGGAGGCGGTCCGCGCCGGACGGTGGGCCGAGTTCGCCGATTTCGGCTGGGACCCCGACCAGGTCCCCGACCCGCAGTCGATCGAGACCTTCCGCCGCTCGGTGCTCGACTGGGGAGAGGTCGCGGAAGCGGAGCACGCAGAGGTGCTGGAGTGGTATCGGCGCCTGGTGCAGCTGCGCAGGGATCGGGCGGAGCTGCGAGACGGGGCGCTCGACCGCGTCGAGGCGGTGCGCGACGAGGAGGCGGGCTGGCTGAACATGCGTCGCGGGCGGGTGCAGGTGGCGGTCAACCTGGGGGAGCGTCAGCAGCCGGTGCCGCTGGCGGGAGAGGCGGAGCGGGTGCTGCTGGCGTGGGGGGAGTCGCGGCTCGACAGGTCGTCGGTCGAGCTCGGGCCGGACTCGGTCGCCGTGGTGGAGCTGTCGGGCTGAGCTGCAGCGATCTGGGGAGATGGTGGAGATGAGGGGACTCGAACCCCTGACCCCCGCGATGCGAACGCGGTGCTCTCCCAGCTGAGCTACATCCCCACGGGCCGGCGAGTATAGCAGACCGATTGTGGTCGAACAGATGTTCTATTAAACTCGCCGATGTGACCGCTCCCGCCCGCCCACTGCCCGACCTGCTGGAGACCCTCCGCGGCCACGGGCTGCGCCGGGGAGTGACGGCGGAGGGCGGCCAGGCGGCCGTCCGCGGGTCGGTTCCCAGCGGGCACCCGTCGCTCGACCGGGCGCTCGCCACCGGCGGCTGGCCGCGCGGGACGCTGGCCGTGCTGGACGGTCCGCCGGGGAGCGGCGGCACCAGCCTGGCGCTGGGCGCGCTGGCGGCCTGCCAGGCGTCCGGCGGGCTGGGCGCCTGGATCGATGGAGAGGGATGCTTCGACCCCTCGGTCGCCGCCGGGCTCGGCGTGCGGCTGGACTGGCTGCTCGTCGTCCGTCCCGCCGATGCGGGCGAGGCGCTGGAGCTCGCCGCCTGGCTGGCCCGCAGCCGGCTGATCGACCTGCTGGTGCTCGACCTAGAGTGCCTGCCTGCCGCCGCCGCGCTGCGCGCGGCACCGCTGCGCGCCGCTCTCCCCGCCGCCGACCGGCTGCCGCCGCTGCTGGCCCGGACCGGCACCGTCGCGCTGGCGCTGGCCTCGTCGCGGCTGCGCCGGGCGGTGTCGGGAGCGGCTGGCGTGCGCGTCGCGCTCGAGCGCCGCGCCTGGCTGGCGGTGGGCCGCGACCTGGTCGGCCAGCGGGTGGAGGCGACCGTCACCCGGCACCGGCACGCCGCGGCGGGAGGACGAGCGGAGCTGGACCTGTGGTTCGCCGAGGGGCGCCGGATCGACCCGCTGCTCCCCGCCCGGGCCAGTCCGGTCACCGCCGACCGCGCCGGCGTCCGCCGCGACGGCGTCGCCCTGGACGTCCTGTCCGCCTGATCGACCGATGCGCGTCCTGGCCCTGGTCTGGCCCACTCTCCGCTCCCTCGCCGATCCCGAGCAGCTGGCCGCGGCCGCTCCCCGGTTCGGAACGATCCTCGACCGCCTCGACGACCTCTCGCCGCGGATCGAGCCGGTGGCGCTGGGGGTGGCCCTGCTCGACGTCACCGGCCTGGAGCCGCTCTTCGGCGACGAGCGGCGGATCGCGGCCAGGGCGGCGACGATCGCCCGCGGCGTGGCCCCGCTGCCGCTCCGCGCCGGTGCCGGGGACAACCGCTGGCTGGCCGCGCTCGCCGCTCGTCTCGCCCGCCCATCGCGCCCCGACGCGCCGGCCGCCTTCCGCCGCGTTCCACCCGGCGAGGGAGCGGCCACGCTCGCCGAGCTGACGCTCTCGCTGCTGCCCGCCGACCCCGCTACCCGGCAGCGGTTCGCCCTGTTCGGGCTGACCCGGATGGGCGAGCTGGCCCGGCTCCCGCGCTCGGCGGTGGTCGCCCAGCTGGGGCCGGCCGGGGAGCGCCTCTCCGCGCTGGCCCGCGGCGAGGACCCGCGCCCGCTCGTCCCGCGCCGTCGCCCGGAGCGGGTCGCGGCGAGGCTCGCCCTCGACCCGCCGGCCCAGGGGCTGACGGAGATCACGCTGGGCCTGCGACGCTGCTGCGCGGAGCTGTGCGACCGGCTCCGCGCTCGGCACCTGGCCCCCGGCCGGGCGACCCTCGACCTGGGCCTCGAGGAACGCCCGCCGCTGCGGGTGACGCTCGCCTTCCCCGAGCCGGCGCTGGACCCGGACTGGATCGCGCGGCTCCTGCTCGGGCGCCTGGAGGCCGTGCTGCCGCGGGACGGGGGCGAGCGCGAGTCGCGGATCGAGGCGATTTCGCTGCGGCTCGACCGTCTCGCCGACCCATCGGCGCGGCAGCTGCCGGCGTTCGAGCCCCAGGCGGCGCGCTGGGAGGAGCTGCGCTGGTCGACCGAGCGGATGGCGGCCCGCTTCGGCCCCGGGCGCCTCTGGCGCGCGGTCAACGAGCGGCCATCGGCGACGCTGCCGGAGCGCCGGGCCGGCCTGGTCGAGATCGGCGCAGGGGTGGAGCACGGATGACCCGGCTGTACGCCAACCACCCGCTGGTGCAGGTGGAGACCGATCCCTCCGGCACCCCGACCCGCCTCCGCCTGGACGGAGTGACCCACGCCGAGGTGGGGATCTGCAACCGGTGGCGGGTCGACGACGACTGGTGGCGCGAGCCGGTGGCGCGCGCCTACTACAAGGTGGTCACCCGCGACGGCCTGCTGTGCACCGTCTTCTGCGACGAGCTGCGCGGGACGTGGCACCTGGAGCGGATCTTCGACTGATCGGCTCTCGGCACGGTCACCGCTACCATTACCTTCCATGACCGATTTCGACGACCTGCCGTCCATCGACGATCCCACGGGGCCCGGCGGACAGGCACCCCGGGAGCGACGTACTCCGCCTGGCGACACCGCCGACGACGTGGCGGAGGACGAGCCGAACGTCTCCGAGCTTGACCTGCCCGGTCCCGACGACCCGGTGGCCTGGAACTACGTCACCGCCGGCACCGACGTGGTCGATCCCGGTGGCGATCGGATCGGGCGCGTGGTCGCCATGCTCGGCACCGAGGAGGAGGGGATTTTCCACGGCGTGGCGGTCGACATCGGCGACGGCGAGCCGCACGTCATTCCCGCCGACGCGGTGGCGGCGCTGACTCCGGCCCGGGTGCAGATCGGCTGGACACGCCAGCAGGTCGCGTCGGCCGAGCGCTGGAACCGGCGGGCCGGGGAGGCGCGCCTGCCCGGGATCGACCGCCCCGGGCGTTAGGCGCGCGTGGCTCCACCCGACGCGGCCGCCTCGTTCCGCGTCGATCGCCTGTGGCCCGATCCGGCAACCGACCTCGAGCTCGACGAGGCGTTCGGCGCGCTCGAGCTGCCCTCGCCGCTCCACGACCGGCCGGTCGTCGGGCTGAACATGGTGACCAGCGTGGACGGCCGCGCGCAGCTGGCGGGCCGGGCGGAGGGAATCGCCGGCCGGGCGGATCGGCGCCTGATGCGCCTGCTGCGAGCCGCCCACGACGCGGTGGGCAGCGGCGCCGGAACGCTGCGGGCCGACGACTTCTACTCGTCACTGCCCGCCGACCTCGCCGCCCGACGGGTGGCGGCGGGGCGTTCTCCGCAGCCACTGGCGGTGGTGGTGGCCGGCAGCGGCGCGGTGCCGACCGACCGCCGCTGGTTCGGCTACCGCCAGCCACGCCTGCTGGTGGCGGGACTGGGGAGCGAGGCGGCCGAGCAGCGGCTGCCCGAGGGAACCGAGCGCCTGGTGGCGCCCGACCCGCAGCCGCGTCCCCGCTGGGTGCTGGCCGAGCTCGCCGCGCGCGGCATCGGCAGCCTCCTGCTGGAGGGAGGCCCGCATCTGGCGGCCGCATTCCTGGCCGAGGACTGCCTGGACGATCTGTACTGGACCATCGGGGCGCGGATCCTGGCCAACGACGGGCTGCCCATGATCGCTCCGCTCTCCGCCGACGGCGCCCCACGCGACCTGCGGCTGGTCAGCGTCCACCGCACCGGGGACGAGCTCTTCGTGCGCTACCGGTTGGGTAGCATCGGCTCATGAACGGGGGCGACCGGATCGGGCGGCTGGGCGTGTGGGGCCATCTCGACGGCCTGGACGCCGCGGAGCTGCGCGAGTACGCACGCCGCGTCGACGAGCTCGGCTACACCGCCCTGTGGGTGCCGGAGACGGTCGGCCGCGAGCCGTTCGCCCTGCTGGGGATGCTGGCCGCCGAGACGACCAGCGTCGTGCTCGGGACCAGCATCGTGTCGATCTGGGGCCACGACCCGCAGACGACCCGCATGGCCGCCATGACCCTCCACGAGGCGACCGGCGGACGCTTCGCCCTGGGGCTGGGGGTGAGCCACCTGCACCTCGCCCAGAAGCTGCGCGGCCACACCTACGAGCGGCCGCTGACCCGGATGCGCGAGTTCCTGGCCGCTTACCGCGCCGCGGTCTACCGCGGACCTACGCTGGACGCAGTGGCCGAGCCGCCGGTCCTGGTCGCCGCCCTCCGCGAGCAAATGACCGCGCTGGCCGCCACCGAGGCCGATGGCGCCTTCCCGTACCTCGTCACGCCCGAGCGGCTGGCGTGGCAGCGGGGCGTGCTCGACGCCGCGGCGGCAGCGAGTGGGGCGCGGCCGTTGCTGGCGGTCACGCTGCCGGTGGTGCTGGAGAGGGAGCCGACGTCGGCGCGGACGGCGGCCCGCGGATACCTGGGACCCTACCTGCGGACCCCGAACTACCATGCCAGCTGGTCCGCGCAGGGGTTCGACGAGAGCGACTGGGCGCAGCCGGGCAGCGAGCGGCTGGTGGACGCCATGGTGGCCTGGGGCGACGGGGAGACGGTCGCGGGACGGGTGGAGGAGCTGCTCGCCGCCGGCGCCGACCACGTGGCCCTGATCCCGCTCGACCACGACGGGCGAACGGAGAACCTCGAAACGCTGGAGGCGCTCGCGGACCTCGACTGAGCGCTGGTCTCGGGACGTCTCCCGCCGCGCTGCTACAGTCCGCGGGTGATCCCGCGCACCGTCTGGGTCTACTTCGCCGCCGTCGCGAGCACCAGCACCGCCTTCATCGCCGCCTTCACGGTCGGCACCGTGGCGGCGCTGGTGATCAGCGACACGCGAGGCCTCAGCGGCCTGCCGGCCACGGTGGGCATCCTCGCCACCGCGGTCGGGGCCGCGGTCCTGTCGTGGATCATGGCCCGCCGCGGGCGGCGCGTCGGTCTGCTGGTGGGTATGGCCGTCTCGGTGCTCGGCGCCGGGGTCGCGCTGCTGGCGATGGCGCTGGCGGCCTCGCCGCTGCCCGCCTTCCTGCTGCTGCTGGCCTCCATGGTCGGCTTCGGCTTCGGCAACGCGGCCGTCCAGCTGGCCCGCTACGCGGCCGCCGACCTCGTGCCGGCGGCGGACCGCGGCCGTGCCCTGGGGCTGGTGGTCTGGGCGAGCACCATCGGCGCGGTGGCGGGGCCGAACCTGCCGAACCTCGTCGCGCCCAGTACCGGGCAGCCCGGGATCGGCGAGCTCACCGCCGGGTTCGGGGTGGTGGCGGTCTTCATGCTGGGCGCGCTGGCGATCCTGGCCGTCGGCCTGCGCCGCGAGCCTTCGAGCGCCGAAACGGACCAGCCGACGTCGGGCGCGGGCCAGGCGGCTGACGTGATCCCGCCCGAGCGGCTGCCGACCATGACCGAGGTCTACCGGCTGCCCCGGGTCCGGATCGGGCTGGTGGCGCTGGTGGCCGGCCAGGTGGTGATGGTGCTGATCATGACCATGACCCCGGTCCACCTCGCCGACGGCGGGCAGGGGCTGGGGATGATCGGCCTGGTGATCAGCGCCCACACCTTCGGCATGTTCGCCTTCTCTCCGGTGTCGGGCCGCCTCGCCGATCGACTGGGCGCGCCGCCGGTCATCCTGGCCGGCTTCGGGATCCTGGCCGTCGCCGCGCTGCTGTCCGCCACCGCGCCGGTGGACGGGGGAGCGGTGCTGACCGCCGCACTGTTCCTGCTCGGGGTGGGCTGGAACCTCACCTTCGTGGCCGGCAGCTCGCTGCTGACCCGCGGCGTGCCGACCCGCGTGCGGATCCGCGTGCAGGGGCTGACCGACGCCTTCGTCTGGACCTCCGGCGCCGCCTCGAGCGCCGTGGCCGGGCTGGTGCTCGAGCTGGCCGGGTACGCCGCGCTCTCGCTCGCGGGAGCGGTCCTGGTGCTGGTCCCGGTGGCGATGATCGTCCTGGAGCGGCGAGCGCTGGTCCCCACCGAGGCGTGACACTCTAGAACATTCGTTCTATTCTGGCCGGTGCATGGACGCCGATCCCGCCGCCGCTGCCGTTGCCGCCGAGTCCTACTGCGAGCTCCACGCCCACTCGAACTTCAGCTTCCTCGACGGCGCCAGCCACACCGAGGACCTGGTGGCCGCGGCGGCGCTGCTCGACATGCCGGGCCTGGCGGTCACCGACCACGCCGGCCTGTACGCGGCGGTCCGGCTCTGGAAGGCGGCGGCACAGACGGACACGCCGGCCGCCCGCGAGGCGGGGCTGGTGCCCGTGCGCCCGATCATCGGCGTCGAGCTGGCCGTCCCCCGCGATCCCGGGGAGCTGCGGCTGGCGGGGCGCGGCCGGAAGCTGAACGACCCGGTTCGCGGCGCGCGGGCGAGCCGCGGCTGGCCCGGCGAGCACCACGCCGGCCCCGCCCCCGGCGACCACCTCGTCCTGCTGGCCCGCGACTCGGCCGGCTACTCGGCCCTGTCGCGGCTCGTGTCGCGCGGCCACCTGGCCGGGGAGAAGCAGTTCCCCGTCTTCGCCCGCGACGAGGTGGAGGCTGCGCTCGGCGACGCGCGCGGCCACCTGGTGGCGCTGTCGGGCTGCCGCAACGGGGAGATCCCGCGCCGGCTGCTGGCCGGCGACCGCAACGGTGCGCTGGCGGCGACCCGCGCCTGGGCGAGCCACCTCCCCGAGGGCGACTTCCTGGTCGAGCTGTCCCACCACCTCCGGCCCGATGACGACTGGCTGGTGGCCGAGCTGGCGGCGCTCGCCGACGAGGCGGGGCTGCCGACGCTGGTCACCAACGAGGTCCACTACGCCGAGGCCGGCGGGCATCGGCTCCAGGACGTGCTGGTCTGCATCCGCCACGGCGCCACCCTGGACGAGGCGCGCGAGCTGCTGCTGCCCAACGCCGAGCACCGCCTGAAGTCGGGCCGCGAGCTGGCCGCGCTGGGCGCGCAGCTACCCGACCCGCGGGCACGCCGCGCCTGGGCCGAGGGGATGGCCGCCGCCGGCCGCATCGGCGCCGAGTGCCGGCTGGACCTGGACTTCGAGCGCTACCGGTTCCCGGGCTTCACGGTCCCCGAGGGAGAGACGCCGTTCTCATATCTGTACCAGCTTGCACACGAGGGCTTACGGCGCCGTTATCGGCCCATTACCAAGCAGGCCGTCAACCAGCTCGCCCACGAGCTCGACATCATCGAGCGCACCCACCTGGCCGAGTTCTTCCTGATCGTCTGGGACCTGATGGAGTTCGCGCGGCGGAACGGGATCGTCGGCCAGGGGCGGGGGAGCGCCGGCGACTCGATCGTCGCCTACTGCCTGGGGATCACCAAGGTCGACCCGATCGAGCACAAGCTCCTCTTCGAGCGCTTCATCAACGAGGCGCGGGTGCTGCCCGACATCGACATCGACTTCGACGTCAACCGCCGCGAGGAGGTGATCGGGTACCTCTACACCGCCTACGGCGCCGATCACGCGGCCATGGTCTGCAACGTCGTCACCTACCGGGCGCGCTCCGCGGTGCGCGAGGTGGCCAAGGCGCTCGGCTTTCCCGCCGATGCCGTCGACCGCCTGGCCAAGGCGCTCGACACCCGCGATGCCGCCGATGTCGCCCGCGACCTGGCCCTGGACGGCAGCTTCGCCTGGCTGTTCGACGAGCTGGGCGTGGAGATGGGCGACGCCGCCGTGCCGCCGGGCCGCGAC
>CAYXZN010000039.1:0-13930 GCA_964469325.1 uncultured Steroidobacteraceae bacterium | reverse complement strand
GCTGTAGACGAAGTCGTTGGCGGTGATCGGATCACCGTTGCTGAACGCGGCCCCTTCCTTGATGGTGAAGGTGACCGTCAGCCCGTCCTCGGAAACCTCGAAGGATTCCGCCAGGCCGCCCTCGGTCGTGATCTGGAGCTCCTCGTCCCACCAGATGAGCGGGCGGGCGATCTGCTCCAGCACCAGGATCGAGGCGCTGTCGGTGGCGATGTTCGGATCGAGGGTCGGCGGCTCCGCGCCGGGGATCCGGAACGTCTGGTCTTCCGCCATCCCGTCGCCGGTGTCGGTCGGAGCGGGCGAGCCGTCTCCGGTGTCGTCCGGCGTGGGCGTGGCACCTGGGGTCGTGCAGGCGGCCAGCACGAGTGCGAAGGCCGCGGAGACCCCGAGCAACTTCCTATACCACATAGGTTCCTCCAGTGAAGGGTTTCACCGGGTCACGGGACGCGCGCGCGACCCGTGGGCGGCATGGGCGCGGGCACTGGCCCGCCGGGCCGCCAGAGTGTCAGGGTGATGACTCTCGGTGCGGTCCTCCTCCTCTGCTTCCTGCCGGTTCGATCAGGACACGAGCGCATTTGCCCCTGCTCCCCGGCGCGGGAGCGCCGGTATCTTCGACTGCCGCGGTACGCGGAGTCAAGAAAGGGCATGAACCGCCGATGCCCCTGATGTACATACTCACGCTCCGCCTGCGAGGTTCACACGCGAAGCAGGAGCGCCTGGTTCGTGGCTACCGGACCCAGGCGTAGCCATCCGCGCCGGCGATGGCGTCGCCGATCACGCCCGGCCCGCTGATCTCGAAGGAGCGTGACTCTCCCGGCTCCAGCCGGCCCCCGACGTCGTCCGCCACGACGGCACCCACGAACTCGCCGGTCGGATCGAAGAAGGCGACGCCGATGGTGGGGCTCGATGCCCGGCGCACCCCCGCCACCTCGCTCACCGTTCCGCGCACCGTCGTCAGCCCGTCGGCGGTCTCCCACTCGAGGCCACTCACCTCAAGTGGCAGTCCCGGCACGTCGTCCATGCCGCGGGTCGGACAGTACTTGATGTGGGTCACCAGGTCGCCGATCTCGCCACCTCCCGCCACCGGCCGAGCGCCCATCAGGTAGACCGCCTCCTCGCCCGGGTCGACGATGGCGGGCTCGGGGAAGAAGCGACCGTTCCGAGACGCGAAGGCCTGCTCGCCGTGCGACCACTCGAGGCGGATGAGCGGCTGGTAGAGCTGCTGCGGCTCGTAGTCGTACAGGGTGTTGAGCCAGGTGATCGGCTCCTCGCCGATGTTGCGGAAGACGAAGCGCATGGTGGCGTAGCCGTCGTAGATCTGGAGCTCCTGCACCACCTCGCCGCGGAACGGCTTGGTCGGGCCCGGCACCGGACCGACCTCCCAGCGGGCGACCAGTCGCTCACCGGGAGGCAACGTCGCGGCGATCGTGGGTGAAGCTGACGGGGACGCGTTCGGTGAGCCGGAGTCCGTCCCGACCGCGCAGCCGGAGATCGCGAGGAGGACCGCCACGGCCAGAGCCCCGCGGCGTCCCGCCGGGGAGCGGTTCACTGAATGACGCCCCCGTCGTTCGGGTAGGCGGGCGGAGTGCCGATCTGGATGACCATCACCATCTCGGCGAAGGGGGTATTGCCGGCCGCCTTGGGAGCCGGCTCGGCCGGGATCGGCGAGTGGTGGAGCACCGTGGTCGCCTCCACCATCGGCTGCGGCGGCAGGCTCGGCCACTCCTCGCGCTCCAGCGTCGCGGCCGTGCTCCGGAGCGGCGGTGCGCTGGTCGATACCTCGAGGCCGTCGATCCCGCCCTGGGTGAGCATCACGGCCAACGCGATGGCGCTGCCCGCGGCGAGCGTGCGCGCGGCACGGGCGAAGGTCATCAGCCGCGACAGGGACGGCTGCTCGGCGTCGGCCGTGGCCCGTCTGAGCACCCCCTGCCAGGCGCCCGGCGACGGTCCGTAGTCCTCGACCCGCGCGGCCAGGGCGCGGCGGAGGTTACGGACCAGCAGCTGGTCGAGACCGACCTCGGTGCGGCACGCCTCGCACACCTCCAGGTGCTCGAGGTGGGCCGCGGATCGCTGGTCGAGCTCGCCGAAGCGGAACGCCTCGATCAGCTCGCGAGTGACCTTACGGCAGCTCATCGGGCCGTACTCTGAGCGCGGCCGGCAGCCCGGCCCGGCGCTCCTCGGGAAGCCGGGCGCGGAGGGCCTTCAGCGCATAATGCAGCCGAGACTTCATGGTCCCGACGTTGCACTCCGCGATCTCCGCCGCCTCGGCCAGGGAGTAGCCATGCAGGTAGTAGAGGATGACGGCCGTCTGCTGCTTGGGTGGCAGCGCGTCGATGCCGCGCTGGAGCACCTCGATGATCTCCTTCGACTCCGCCGCCTGGTCGGGACGGGAGGTGAGATCGGCGACGAGGTTGGCGATGAAGTCGGTGATCGGCTCGGCGAGGGGTCGTCGCCGGGAGAGTCTGCTGTAGCACAGGTTGGTCGCCACCCGCTGCAGCCAGGGCAGCGGTGATCGGTCCGTGTGCAGCCGGTCCCGCACCCGGTAGGCCTTCACGAAGCAGTCCTGGAGGACCTCCTCGGCCAGGAACGGATCCCTGGTGATGGCCAGCGCCGTCGTGTAGACCGGTTGCTTGTAGGTGTTGAAGAACTCCTCGAACGCGTCGAGATCGCCCGACTGCATGCGTCCGACGAGGCCGTCCGGCTGCGTTCTCTCCACTGGCACCCCGTCTGAGCGAGTCCGCCGCTCGGTATTCATAGTACGCAATCGGTTTCCGGAGCGTTCAACGGCCCGGTTCGAAGCGCAGGTCCGGGTGCCTGGCGGCGCTCGCCTCGTCGAGGCGTCCGACGGGAGTCCGGTGCGGCGCGCCCCGCAGCGACTCCGGATCCTCGGCCGCTCGGCGGGCGATGTCGTGCATCACCGCCACGAAGCGGTCGAGCGTCTCGAGCGACTCGGTCTCGGTCGGCTCGATCATCAGCGCCTCCTCGACCACTAGCGGGAAGTAGATGGTCGGCGGGTGGATCCCCTCGTCGAGGATCGCCTTGGCGATGTCGAGCGTCGACACGCCGTGCCGGCGCTTCTGCCGGCGGCCGCTGAAGACCACCTCGTGCATGCAGGTGCGGTCGTACGGCAGCTCGTACGCGTCATCCAGCTGCACCCGCAGGTAGTTGGCCGCCAGCACCGCGTCCTCGCTGACCGCGCGCAGCCCGGCGCCGCCGTTGCTGCGGATGTAGGCGTAGGCACGGACGTGCATCCCGAAGTTGCCGTGGAAGGAGCGCACGCGGCCGATGCTGTGGGGCCGGTCCTCGTCGAGCGCGAAGCGGGCGTCCGGGGTGCCTCGTCCCGCCCAGGCGTTCCGCTTCACCTCCTCGGGATCGCCCTCCACCAGGACGGGCAGCGGCGCGGGCAGGTAGGGCGCGAGGCGCTCGCCGGCGCCAACCGGTCCGGCGCCCGGTCCACCGCCACCGTGCGGCGTGGAGAAGGTCTTGTGGAGGTTGAAGTGCATCAGGTCGAAGCCGGCCTCGCCGGGGCGGAAACGGCCAAGGATGGCGTTCAGGTTGGCGCCGTCCATGTAGGCGATCGCCCCGGCCTCCCGCACCGCGGAGAGCACCTCTCCAATCTCGCGCTCGAAGATCCCCAGGGTGCTCGGGTTGGTGATCATCAGGGCGGCGGTATCGGGGCCGAGGGCCGAGCGCAGCGCGTCGAGGTCGATCGCCCCGCGCTCGTTCGACCGGATCTGGACGGTCTGGTAGCCGACCATCGACGCGGTTGCCGGGTTGGTGCCGTGCGCGCTGTCCGACACCAGCACTTTGGTCCGCTGCTCCTCCTCTCCCCGGTCGCGGTGGTAGGCGCGCGTCATCAGCATCCCGGTCAGCTCGCCGTGGGCTCCGGCCGCCGGCTGGAGGCTCAGCGAGTGGAAGCCGCTGATCTCCTTGAGCAGCTCCGCGAGCAGCCACTGGACGGCGATGCTGCCCTGGGCCAGTGGCTCGGGGTCCAGGGGGTGCGACTCGGCGAAGCCGGGCAGCCGCGCGGCCCACTCGTTCAGCTTCGGGTTGTACTTCATGGTGCACGAGCCGAGCGGGTAGAACCCGATCTCGATGGCGTGGTTGAGGTGGCTGAGCCGGTTGAAGTGGCGGAGCAGGTCGAGCTCGCTCACCTCCGGCAGGCCCGGCGGGCGGGGACGCCGGGCCGCATCGGGGATCTGCGGCTGGCCGGCGGCCGCGCGTCGGGCCGCCTCGGAGGGCTGCGGGAAGCGGACGCCCCGCCGCTCGGCCCGCGACAGCTCGAAGATCAGCGGCTCCACCACCGACGGGTCGCGGCCCGGGGTCGGCGACGGGGACCGGAAGGCCTGGCCGCGCCCGCTGGCGTCGGAGGCGGATCGGGTGGCGGTCATCGGCTCACCTCGGCCAGCACGTCGACCAGGGCGCCGATCTCCGCGTCGGTGGTCAGCTCGGTGGCGGCCAGCAGCAGGCCGTCGGCGAGCTCGGGGTAATGGCGCTCGAGTGGCAGCCCGGCCACGAACCCCCGCTCGGCGAGCTCGGCATGGCGCCGCCGTGCCTCCGGGACGCGCACGACGACCTCGTTGAAGTAGGTGCCCGACAGGGGGCGCTCGGCCAGTCCTGCCTCCACGAGGGCGGCCGCCAGGTGGCGCGCCTGGACGACCGACAGCTCGGCCACCTCGCGCAGCCCCTCGGGCCCTACGGCGCTGAGGTACGCGGTCGCGGCCAGCGCGCAGAGCGCCTGATTCGTGCAGATGTTCGAGGCCGCCTTCTCGCGACGGATGTGCTGCTCGCGCGCCTGGAGGGTGAGGACGTAGCCGCGCTGTCCGCGCGAGTCGGTAGTGGCCCCCACCAGGCGCCCCGGCATCTGCCGCACCGACTCCATGCGAGCGGCCATCAGGCCCACGTACGGGCCGCCGAAGCTGAGCGGGATGCCGAGCGGCTGCCCCTCCGCGGTCACGATGTCGGCGCCGTAGTCTGCGGGCGGGGCCAGCAGGGACAGCGAGACCGGGTCGACGAAGGCGACCAGCTGCGCGCCGACGGCGTGGGCGGCATCGGCCAGCTCCTGCATCGGCTCCAGGAGGCCCAGGAAGCTCGGCTGCTGGGCGACCAGGCAGGCGAACGAGTCGTCGAGCACGCCGGCGACCGCATCGGGCAGCATGGTGCCGGAGGGATCGTCGCCGTCCAGGTCGACCGGCACCTCGACCACCTCGACCCCGGGACCCGAGCAGTAGGTCTCGAGCACCTCGCGAGCGTGCGGATGGACGCCCCGCGACACCGCCACCCGGTGCCGTCGCGTCAGCCGGCAGGCCATCAGCGCCGCCTCGGCGGTGGAGGTGGCGCCGTCGTAGTGGGAGGCGCTGGCCACCTCCATCCCGGTCAGCTCGCAGATCAGCGACTGGAACTCGTAGATCGACTGGAGGGTCCCCTGGCTCACCTCGGGCTGGTAGGGGGTGTAGGCGGTGGCGAACTCGCTGCGGCCGATCACCTCCCAGACCACCGCCGGCACCAGCCGCCGGTATGCGCCCGCCCCCAGGAACGAGACGGCGGGAATTCGGCTCTGCGAGGCCAACCGGCTCAGCTCCGCGCGCACCTCCTGCTCGGAGAGCGGGGGCGGCAGCTCGAACCGGCTCGGGCGCAGCGCGGCCGGGATGTCGGCGAAGAGGTCGTCGACCGACGCCACCCCGACCGCGTCCAGCATCCGCCGCCGGTCGGCATCGGTGTGGGGCGAGTAGGTCATCCGCCCCCGGTCAGCTCATCGTATGCGGCCGCGTCGAGCAGCCGCTCCAGCTCCGCGGCGTCCGACAGTGTGGCCCGCAGCAGCCACCCCTCGCCGAACGGGTTGCTGTTCAGCAGCTCCGGCTGTTCCCGCAGGCGCTCGTTGACCTCGGTCACCTCACCCGAGACGGGCGCGTAGAGGTCGCTCACCGCTTTCACGCTCTCCACGACGCCAAAGCTGGAGAACTGCGTCAGGGACGTGCCGGGCTCTGGGAGCTCGACGAAGACGATGTCGCCCAGCTCGTCGGCAGCGTAGGAGGTGATGCCGATAGTGGCTCGATCACCCTCGACCTGCACCCACTCGTGCTCCTTCGAGTAGCGTCGGTCGTCCGGAAGCGTCATTCGATCCTGCACCTCGTGGCGGGGAGCGCGAGGCGGCGTCAGCGGCGCTCGCGCCGGTAGAAGGGTAACTTGACCTGCTCGGCCCGGTACGGCCGCTCGCGCACCACGACCTCCACCTCGGCCCCCACCGCCGCTCGCTCCGGGGGCAGGTAGGCCATCGCGATCCGGTCCCCCAGAGTCGGCGAAGCCGTGCCGCTCGTCACGACGCCTACCTCCCGGCCCTCGACCCGTACCGGGTAACCGTGGCGCGGCACCGCGTTGTCGATCATGCGCAGCCCCACCAGCTTCCGGCGCGGCCCGGTCTGCTGGACGGCCACCAGCGCCGCACGGCCCACGAACTCCCCCTTCTCCAGCTTCACCACCCGCCCCAGGTTCGCCTCGAACGGGTTCGTCTGCCGGTCCAGCTCGTTTCCGTATAGAGGCATCCCGGCCTCGAGCCGCAGCGTGTCGCGCGCGCCCAGTCCGGCCGGCTTGAGGCCCAGCGGCTCGCCCGCCTCCGTCACGGACCGCCACAGCGCCGGCGCACGGCGATGGTCGCAGAACAGCTCGAAGCCGTCCTCCCCCGTGTAGCCGGTGCGCGCCACCAGGCAGTCGATCCCCGCCACCCTGCCGGTCGCCGATCGGTAGTAGCCCAGCGCGTCGAGATCGATGTCGGTCAGCCGCTTGAGCAGCTCGGCGCTGCGCGGCCCCTGGGGAGCGACCAGGGCGGTGGAGTCACTGCGGTCCACCACCTCGGCGTCGTAGTCGCCCTGCCGCCGCAGCTGCTCGAGGTGCTCGACCACTGAGTTGCGGTTCGACGCGTTGCAGACGAGCAGGTAGCCCTCGTCGGTGCGGTACAGGATCAGGTCGTCGACGATCCCGCCGTCGCTGGCGCACAGCATCGAGTACTGCGCCTGGCCAGGCTCCAGCGTCCCGGGATCGCCGACCGCGGCGTAGCGCGCGAAGGCCAGGGCCTCGGGTCCGCGGATGAGCACCTCGCCCATGTGCGAGAGGTCGAACAGCCCGACCGCCGAGCGGACGGTGCGGTGCTCGTCGACGATGGACTGGTACTGGACCGGCATCTCGTAGCCCGCGAACGGCACCATCCGCGCGCCGAGCTCCAGGTGCAGGTCGTGGAGCGGCGTCCGGTGCAGGGCGGTGGCCGAGTCGGTCATCGGCGCATCAGGCGGAGGCCTGGGCGGTCGAGCCGGGCGCATCACCCATCAGGCTGGCGGCGCGCTCGACTACCTCGCGCTCGGTCGGGTAGGTCATGATCGCCAGCGCCTCCTCGACCTGGAACCAGCGGACCTCGTCGAACTCGTGGTCGTGCTCGGCGACGTCGCCGCCGGTCGGCCGCATCAGGAAGAAGTGCACCGTCTTGCGGAAGCGGACCCGGCTGCGGACGAAGAAGTAGTGGATCTCACCCAGCGGCGCCTCGATCTCGACCTCCAGCCCCGTCTCCTCGCGCACCTCGCGCAGGGCCGTCTCCTCCAGTCGCTCGCCGGCGTCCGGCGTCCCCTTCGGCAGGGCCCACAGCGCAGGCCGACGTCGATGCACGAGCACGATCTCTGACACGCCCCCGAGGGTGCGGCGAACGACCCCGCCCGCCGAGGTGGCGCGGGCGTTGCGGAGCGGCGGCAAGGCGGGCGCCCTACGCGCGGCGAGCGCGCGGGAGCCCGAGGCTGAGGACGGCGCGGCGGGCCCGGCTGCGGCCGATCCGGCCGACCGAGGGAAAGCGGTAGCGAGCCGCGTGGGAGCGGAGGGCGGCAACTGTCGGAAACGAGCCGCGACGCGTGCGGTGGTAGGTCGTGGTGCCCTGCGGCAGGCCCAGGCGCGCCCGCCGCTGGGCGACGCGGAGCCGGGTCGAGTAGGTGATGGTCGGGTGGGACACGAAGCGGGCGACGAGGCTCAGTCGCATGGCCGCATTGTACGCGGGGGGCGGGCCGGTGCAAGGCCATCGGCGACCCTAGGCTGGAGCCGCAGGCCACGGGCCGGCCCTCGTCTCGCTCCCCAGGATCCGGTACAGGTCGACCATCTGCCGGGTGCGCAGCGCCACGTCGAACCGATCGGCGCCCCGGGCCGCCTCCTGCGCCAGCCGCGCCCGTCGCGGCGAGTCGCCCGCCAGGGCGGCCAGGGCGTCCCCCAACCGCTGCCGCCGATCCCGCGCCGGATCGGCGGGGACCACCAGCCCGTCGGCCCCGTCGCGCACGGTGTCGCGGATGGCCGGCCCGTCGAGAGCGACCACGGGCAGGCCTCGGGCCAGCGCCTCGGCCAGCACCAGTCCCTGCGTCTCGGTCCGCGAGGCGAAGGCGAACAGGTCGGCGCCGCCGAGCAAGGTCAGCGCCTCGCTTCGTGGCAGGTGGCCCGTGAGGTGCACCCGCCCGCTCAGCGGGCCGGAGGCGACCCGCGCCCGCAGCCGGGCCTCGCTGGGCCCGCCGCCGATCAGCAGGAGGCGCAGCGCCGGCGCCGCCGCGGCGGCCAGCTCGAACGCATCGAGCAGCAGTCCCACGCTCTTCTCGGGCGCCAGCCGTCCGAGCGAGGCGGCCACGACGCTGTCAGCGGGCCAGCCGGCGAGGCGATGCGGGTCGGCGCGGGGCAGGCGCCGGATGCTCGCGACGTCGATGCCCGTGGGGATCACCGCCAGGCGCGGCCCGCGGCTCACGGCGGGCAGGCGTGGCTCGATCTCGGCGGCGAGGTCCGACGAGGGCGCCACGATGGCGTCGCACGAGCGCCAGAAGCGGTCGAGGTGACGCTCGAGCAGCGCTCCCCAGGCCCGTCCCAGCGGCCCTCGGGACAGCGGGCCCAGGTAGTGACGGTAGTCCGCGAAGCGGGTGTGGTGGGTGAAGACGAGGTGGGCGCCGGAGCGGCGGGCGACGGTGCGGGCGAGGCGCCCGGTGACGAACGGGGACTGCGCGTGGACCACGTCCGGGGCGAACGCCACTCCGGCCCGGACCGCCCGACCGAAACGCGGCCAGGGCATCCGGTAACCGGCCGGCACCAGGCGCGGCAGCTGGTACGACGCCAGCCAGTGCCGCTCGTAGTCCGGACCATCCACGGCGGGGGGGATCGGCGCCGATGGGTCGGCCGGACGCGGCGCCATCAGCAGCACGTCGTGGCCGGCGGCGCGCAGGCCGCGGGCGAGGGCATCGGTCGAGATGGTGACCCCCGACAGGTACGGCAGCGATGACTCAGCCACGAGCAGGACGCGCAGGCTCGTCGGCTCCGCCGTGGGGCCGCCGGCAGCGTCGCTCACGAGGTCACCGGTCGTCGGCCGACGTGGAGGGTGACCATCCCGCCGGCGAGCCACCGCCACCCGACTGCGTCGAGACCGACGTCCCGCATCAGCTCCGCGACGCGCTCCGGCTCCGGGTAGCCGCGCAGGCTGGCCGGGAGGTAGCGATACGCGTCGCCGCTGCCCGCCGCGCGTCCGAGGAGCGGCACCACGCGCGCGAACCACGTGCGGAACAGCAGGCGGGAGAGCGCGCCGCGCGGGAGCGCGATCTCGAGCACCACCACCCGTCGCCCCGGAACCGCCACGCGCGCCATCTCCGCCAGCGCGCCCCGGTAGTCCGCGACGTTGCGCAGCCCGAACCCGATGGTCACCGCGTGGAAGGTGCCCGCCTCGAACGGCAGCGACAGGGCGTCGCCCAGCACGTAGCGAGGCGAGGCGGCTCCCCGGCGTGGGCGGGTCCGGCGGGCGACCGCGAGCATCCGCTCGCTGAAGTCGATTCCGACCACCTCGCCCTGCCCTCCCACCGCCTCGGACGCGGCGCGGGCCAGCGGTCCCGTCCCGCAGGCCACGTCGAGGACGCGTGCCCCCGGCTGGAGGCGCGCCGCGCGAACCGTGTCCCGCCGCCAACGCCCGTCGAGGCCGCCCGTCATCAGGGTGTTCAGCAGGTCGTAGCGTCCCGCGATTCGGTCGAACATGCCGCGCACCTCGTCGGGCGGTGCCGGGTTGCCGTCGCGAGCTGGAGCGGTGCGCGTCACGTCCCGGCGCCGGGATTGACGGTCGGCAGCGGGCGCTCGGTCGCCCCGCTGCGCTCCGGGTCGCGGACGCCCGGCACGAACAGCAGCGCGCCCATGAAGAACGCGCCCAGCAGGGCGGCGCCGACCATGGTCGTGGCGGGGCCCAGCTGCTCGGCGACCGGGCCGGTCAGCGCGAACGAGACCGGCACCAGCCCGGTCGACACCAGCCAGTCGAGGCTCGAGACGCGTCCCAGCATGTGCCGCGGCACGAGCTGCTGGAGCAGCGTCACCCACACGATCTGCCCCAGCTCGAAGAGTCCGTGCAGGATCAGGCTGGCCAGCAGCGCCTGCCACAGCGCGGTCATCACGCCGTAGACCGCCATCAGGGCCACCCCGATCGACCACGCCGCGTACATGGCTGTGATCCGTCTCCGGGGCAGACCGAACTGGCCGATCAGCAGCGCCGACGCCACCGAGCCGATGCCCCCGAAGGCGAAGATGGCGCCGAGCGACTCCGGCCCCAGCTCGAGCCGATTCTTGACCAGGTACGGGACCAGCACCTCGACCGGCCCGAAGAAGACGAGCAGGCTGAGCATGGCGGCCACGAGCGTCGCCCAGCACCAGGGGTTGGCGCGGACGAAGCGGAACCCCTCGCCGATCTCGACCAGCGTGCGACGCAGGCCGCCCGCGGCGGCGGGCCGGAGGGCCGGCCTGGCCCGGATGGCGGCGACCGCGACCGCCGACACGACGAAGGTCACCGCGTCGACGGCGAAGGCGGGTCCGGGACCGATCAGGCCGACCAGCAGTCCTCCCAGCGCCGGGCCCAGCAGCCGGACCATCAGCGGCCGGTACATCCCGGCCAGCGCGTTGGCCTGCGGCAGCCGCTCGGCCGGGACCAGGTCGGGCACGATGGCCGTGGAGGCGGGGTTGAAGAACGCGTCGCCGATGCCGACCAGCCCGATCAGGGCGACGACGTGCCACAGCTCGATCACCTCGGTCGTCGACAGGACGGCGATGGCGCCGATGGCCACCGCTCGCAGCAGGTCGGCGGCGACCATCAGCCTCCGACGGTCATAGCGGTCCGAGAGGGCGCCGCCGAGGAGCAGGAACACGGTCAGCGGCAGCGTCCAGGCCACGCCCACCAGCGACAGGGCGGTGGGCACGTTGCTGATCTCGTAGACCTGCCAGGCGAGAGCGATGAAGAAGAAGCCGTCGCCGAGCAGCGAGATCGACGCCCCGCCGGTCAGCAGCGCGAAGTCGCGATCGCGGAGCGGTTCGAGGACGCGCGCCCGGGCGAGCAGGCGTAGGTATCGCAACCGGCTTCACCGGGTAGGGTCGGGGCCTGGGGAGTGGTGGGCGATACTGGATTCGAACCAGTGACCTCACGGATGTGAACCGTGCGCTCTAACCAGCTGAGCCAATCGCCCACGCGGCCTGGCGAACGCGGTCGCCACGCGGTGCGAAAGTATACCGGCGCGCCGCCGGGCCCTCAATCGCCGAGGGTGGCGAGGCGGCGGCCGAGCTCGGCGGGATCGATCCCCGACACGGCGAAGCGCTTGCGGCGGGCGCGCTCTCCGGCCACCAGCCGCAGCGCGGCCGGCGGCAGGTCGAGGGCTCGCGACAGGAGGCGGTGCACGGCGCGGTTCGCCTCGCCATCGGCGGGAGGCCGGCTGACCCGCACCCGGAGCACGCCGTCACGGTAGGGACCGACCTGCTCGGCGGCCGCGCGGGGGACCACCTGCACGTCGAGCAGGGAGATCGGGAGCGGCTCCGGGCCGGGCCGGCTCACCTAGAGGCGGGCGATCATGCCCTGGATCGCCCACAGGATGATGAGCGCGATGAGCGGGGACCAATCCAGGCCCGCGGTGGGAGGCAGCACGCGGCGGATCGGCGCCAGGATCGGCTCGGTCAGCTGGTACACCATCGCCACCAGCTGCCCGCCTCCGCGCGGCATCACCCAGCTGAGGATGACCCGGACGAAGATGAGGAGCGTGGCCAGGGTGACGAGCAGCCAGAGGAAGTTGATCAGGACGTCGGGCATCCGCGCCCGAGTATAGAGGGGCTAGGGGTGCCGGGGGCCGAAGATCGCGGTGCCGATGCGGACCAGGGTCGCCCCCTCCGCGACCGCGGCCTCGGCGTCGTCGCTCATCCCCATCGAGAGCTCCGGCAGCGGCCGGCCGATCCGCTCCGCCAGCCGGTCCCGGAGGGCCCTGAGGCGGGCGAACCGCCGGCTCGCCTCGTCCGGCGCGTCCCCGAATCGCCCCATCGCCATCAGGCCGACCAGCCGCAGCGGCGCGAGGCCGTCGGCGAGCAGCCGCGCCAGCGGCCCTTCGCCGCGGGCGGCATCCTCCACCGCCTCGGCGTCGAAGCCGGCACGCTCGGGCTCGCCGGTCAGGTTCAGCTCGAGCAGGACGCTCGGCGTCTGCCCCTCGTCGTGCGCCACGTCGCGCAGGCGCGCCAGCAGCTCCACCGAGTCGACGGAGTGGATTGCCGCGAATAGGCGCACGGCGCGGCGCGCCTTGTTCGACTGCAGGCGGCCCACCATGTGCCACTCGACGTCCGGAACGGCGGCGACCTTCGGCTCGGCCTCCTGCACCCGGTTCTCGCCGAAGCGCTCCAGCCCCGCCTCGACCGCCGCCTGCACCACCGGGATCGGGAAGGTCTTGGTGACCGCCACCACCCGGAAGCCGCGCGGATCGCGACCGGCGGCCTCGGCGGCCCGCGACAGGCGCTCCAGCAGGCGCCGATACCGCTCCCCGATCTCGTCGGCGCTCGGCTGGCGCCCGGGCAGCTCCACCTTCACGGACCGATGCTGCCACATCCGAAGGGCCGCCTTCGTTCCCCGGTGCTCGTCCTGGGCGGCGAGCGGCTGCGCGCCGAGGTCGGCTGGTGGCTACTCTGCCTTGCGGCGCAGGAAGCTGGGGATGTCGAGGTCCGTCTCGCCGTAGCCGCGCTCCGAGCTGCTGCGCACCGGCAGCGGGCTCTTCTCGGTGACGGGCGTCTCCCGCTCGGTGCTCGCCCCGGAGCTGGCCCACGGCGACTGGGTCGGCATCTGCTCCTCGAGCGAGCTGCGCTCGGCCCGCTCGCGCTCGATCTCGGCCAGGATCTCGCGGCTCCGCTCGTCGAGCTGCGCGTCGATGCCGCTCCCCGACTCGGCGGTGACCCGCCGCGGCTGGGCCTGCTTGCGGGTGCCGTCGAAGCCGGTCGCGATGACCGTCACCTTCACCTCGTCGCGCATCCGGTCGTCGATGACGGTGCCGAAGATGATGTTCGCCTCCGGATCGGCCGCCTCCTTGATCACCTCGGCCGCCTCGTTCACCTCGAACAGGCCGAGGTCGCTGCCGCCGGTGACGTTGAACAGGATCCCCTGCGCGCCCTGGATGTTGACCTCCAGCAGCGGGCTCATCACCGCCGCCCGGGCCGCCTCGACGGCGCGCTGCTCCCCGGTCCCGATGCCGATCCCCATCATGCTCGAACCCGCGTCGCGCATGATCGTCTTCACGTCGGCGAAGTCCAGGTTGATCAGGCCAGGGACGGTGATCAGGTCGCTGATCCCCTGCACGCCCTGGCGCAGCACGTCGTCGACCACCCGGAAGGCGTCGATGATCGAGGTCTTCTTGTCGACCACCTCGCGCAGCCGGTCGTTGGGGATGGTGATCAGCGTGTCGACCTTGTCCTTGAGCCCTTCGGTGTACTGCTCGGCGACCAGCTTGCGCCGCATCCCCTCGAAGCTGAAGGGCTTGGTGACCACGCCCACGGTCAGCGAGCCGAGGTCCTTGGCGATCTCCGCGATCACGGGCGCTGCGCCGGATCCGGTTCCGCCGCCCATTCCCGCGGTGATGAAGATCATGTCGGCGTCCTTGAGCGCCTC
>CAYXZN010000038.1:0-14182 GCA_964469325.1 uncultured Steroidobacteraceae bacterium | reverse complement strand
CGCCCGCAGCCGCTCGAGCATGAGCGCCTCGTACTGCGGGCGCTTCACCCAGGTTTCATCGTCGACCAGAGTTCCGCCGACGTCGACCAGCAGCGCCTCCAATCGATCCGGTTTCATGCCTCCGTAGTGTTGTCCGAGACCGCGGTCTCGATGAAGGCCGCCTTGCCCGCGAGGTAGGCCTCCCGGTCATTGCCGACCCGCATGGCCAAGGTCCGCTTCAGCTTCGCGTACTCCTCCCTGCGCCCGGGATCGCCCCGCAACGCGTCCCGGAAGGCGAGGTAGCGGTGCCACTGGTCCGAACCCACCTGAACCAGGTGGAGGTAGTGGGTGCGACGCTCCTCGGAGCCCTTGGCGAACACCACTCCACCCGCATCACCGAAGTCGCCTCGGTCGTCGTACCCGACCTCGGCCAAGAGTTGCCGGGCCTGCTCCAACCATGTCCGGTCATCGAAGCCGATGGCGATGTCGATGATCGGCTTCGCGGCCAGCCCTTCCACCGCCGTGCTGCCGATGTGCTCGATGCGCGCGTCCAGATCCCCGAGCAGCTGCGCGAGCACCAGCTGCTCCCGCTCGAACTCGGTAGCCCATCGCGGATCGTATTCGCGGATCACGACACTCCCGCGCTCGAGTCCGATCGACTCACCCTCCACCGCTGATACCTCTCGGTATTCGAGCCATCGACGCAAAGGCCGCGGGTCGTACCAGGCCGTGCGGGGAAGCCGCCGACAACTCGGTCGCCGGGTAACGAGACCCCGTGGCCCTCGCGAGACCGGCACCAGGGCTGCTCTCATCGCCCGCATGCGCGTGCTGACCCTAATCTGTGGGCTCGCTCCGGACCCTACGCCGACCGGGAGCGGCTGCTGCGGGGCGAGCTGGCGATGCTGGCTCCGGACCTGATCGCCTTCCAGGAGGTCGATGCGGGACCCGGAGACGGCAACCAGGCGGCCGAACTCCTGGACGGCCTGGGCTACGAGGTCGCCTACGAGCGGCGGGAGCGGAACGGCGACCCGGGGATCGCCGTCGCCTCGCGGCACCCGATCGAGGACCGGCAGGCGACCGATCTGGGCCACGGCGGGCCGGCGCTGGCGGCCCGCATCCGCATCGGCGACCATGGGCTCTGGTTCTGCTCGACCGTGCCCATGTCGTGGAAGCCCGGGTACGAGGGTGAGCGGGAGGACGAGTGCGTTGCGCTCGATGCCTCCCAGCGCTGGCGCTGAGGGTTGACAGCGCACGGCTATAGTCCGCGTAGAGGACGTTGGTGGCGGGACGCCCAACCTTCCGGGCACGGAATCTGCTGCTCGCTTGCACAGTGAGCAAGGGCCGCTCGACATAGAGTGGTGCCAGCGTCACCGGCGGGGGCTCATCTGGTCATCGGTACGTTGAACCTCGAGAGGGCCGATTGGCAGTAGACGGCGGACAGACGCACAGAGCTCAGCTGGCCCGAGAGTCGCGGATGCCGAGCTGTGGTTGACGCACGGAAGCCGCAGCAACGGCCGGTAAGCGCAGACCGGCTTCGCTTTCTGGCGCGCGGCGACACGAGCCCCACTGATGCGAGCGAGCTGCTGGCCCAGCTCGCCTTTCGCACCAGCGTGCTTGAGGCACAGGCCGATGCAGTCAATGAAGGCCTGTTGCTCGTCGGACCCTCCGGGGAAGAGATTATCTCCTATAACCGCCGCTTCGCCGAGCAGTGGGGCTTCGACGAGGACCTGCTCGCCAGAAAGTCGGACGAAGCCGCGCTCGGCGAGGCGGTGACGCGGCTCGTCGATCAAGATGCCTTCCTCGCGCGCGTTCAGTACCTGTACGAGCATCCCGAAGAGTCGTCCGTGGACGTCCTCACCTTCCAGGACGGACGCGTGCTCGAACGCTTCAGCGCCCCGGTTCGCGGCAGCGACGGCACGTACTACGGACGCTTGTGGGCGTTTCGCGACATCACCGAGACCGTCCGGGTCCAGCAGTCGCTGGCGAGAAGGGCCGCTGAGCAGGCGGCCCTGTATCGATTCACCGACCAGCTGCACCGAGCGACGACACTGGACGAGGTCTACCGCAGCGCGATCGACGCGATCCTGGAGGCAGTCGCGTGCGACCGCGCGTCCCTCCTGTTGTTCGACGAGGCGCTCGTCATGCGGTTCGTCGCCTGGCGCGGGCTGAGCGAAGGGTACCGACGGGCGGTTGACGGCCATACGCCATGGCGCGCGGATGAGAAGGACGCCCTGCCCATCGCCGTGGATGACGTTGCCGGCTCGGACTTGGATGAGGAGCTAAAAGCGACCGTCCTGGGTGAGGGCATCCGAGCCTTCGCCTTCATACCGCTGGCTACGAGCGATCGGCTGATCGGCAAGTTCATGGTCTACTACGACGCCCCACATGCGTTCTCGGACGAGGCCCTCAGCCTGGCGTTGACCATCGCCCGGCAAATCACGTTCGGCATTCTGCGGAAGAGAGCAGACGAGGACCGAGCACGTGCGGAGGCCGCGCTGCGTGCGGCCGATCAGCGGAAGGACGAGTTTCTGGCAACGCTGGCCCATGAGTTGCGGAACCCGCTCGCGCCTGTGCGGAACGTGCTGCCGCTGCTCCAGGCGAAGCTCGCGGACGGCGAGGACGTCACGCGGCACCTGGAGATGCTATTCCGCCAGACGAGCCGCCTCAGTCGGATGGTGGACGACCTTATGGATGTCTCCCGCATTACCCGCGGGCACATCGACCTGCGGTTCGAAACCGTCGACCTCGTCTCGGTCGTGAACCGCGCGCTCGATTTGGCGGCCGAAGAGCCGGGTGCAGACGAGCTCGCCTTCAGCGTGGAGCTGCCTGCCGTACCAGTACCGATTCTCGGCGATTCAATCCGCCTGGAGCAGATCGTTCACAATCTGCTCTCGAACGCGATCAAGTACACCGACGTGGGCGGGAGCGTCTCCGTGGCAGTGGTGCCACTGGCGGATTCCGTCGAGGTGCGCGTGCGCGATACCGGTATCGGTCTGGACGTCAACACCGTGGAACAGATCTTCGACCTCTTCCACCAGGGTGATCGGAGTCTTGACCGATCGGCGGGCGGGCTCGGCATAGGACTGACGGTCGCTCGTCGTTTGGTGGAACTGCACGGTGGCCAGATCGAAGTGAGCAGTGATGGACTGGGCTCCGGGGCCGAATTCACGGTCCGGCTGCCGCGTCACGGCGGACTCAGTGAGGGAGCTGGCGCAGCCGAAGCGCCGGTCTCCAGCTGGGAGCGTCGAACCGGCAGGAGCGTGCTCATCGTCGACGACAACCGAGATCAGACGGAAGTGCTCGCCGAGCTCGTCGAGCGACTCGGCCACCAACCGTCGGTGGCGCACAACGGCGTCGAGGCGCTCCGCCTGGCGTCCGAGCGAAAACCAGACGTGGTGCTCCTGGACCTCGGACTTCCCGAGCTGAGCGGGTACGAGATTGCTGAGCGACTGCGGAAAGACCCAGCCAACCGCTCCATGGTGCTGGTGGCTGTGACGGGATACGGCCAGCCTTCGGACCGTGAGCGTTCAGCGCAGTCCGGATTCGACGCCCACATCGTCAAGCCGATCGAGCTGGACGTGCTCGAGTTCCTCCTCGACACGGGTCGAGCCCCCGACACCGCTGCGCCGCGGCGGGATGGGGAGGTGCGGTCTCCGCGCTCAGCCGGGACGTTCCCGCAGCAGCGGTCGGACGCCTGACCTCAAGCCGCCGAGACGGCGAGGTGCGCGGCTCCGTTCGTGCGGGGACAGCCGCGCATCGGCGTAGCGGAGGGAACTCTACTCCGGCGGCAGCTCGGGCACGACGCTCGCCTCGAGGTAGGTGGAGCGGCTCCAGACGATCGGCGCAGGGGTATCGCCGTGGGGGAGGTGTCGCACCGTGCGCTCCTCGAAGAGGACCGACGTCTCCAGGTCGAAGATGATGATCTCCTCGTGGAACCACGCGGTCATCGACACGGCGAGCCCCTTCCGCCCCACTTCGTCGCGCGTCTCGCCGATCAGCCGGATCCCCGGCAGGGTCGCAGCGATCCCGAAGAGGTTCGCGCGCACCTCCGGCGGCGTCAGTGGGTCCCGCAGCAGGTCGCCGATATAGGTGAACATCCCCCGTTCGATCGCCCACGGATGTGACTCCTGCGCGAGCTCTCGGACGAAGTCGCGTAGCTCGTCGATGTCGGCGGGCAGCTCGCCGTAGGGCATCCCGGAAAGCTGGCCAGGGCCGAAATCCTCGTTGATGGCGTGCACCTGGAACCCACCCTCGAGAAAGGTTTGTCGCTCGGCCTCGGACAGGAAGATCGGCTCCTCGGTCGTCTCGCGGATACGGCCTGAGCCATCGGCGGCCAGCCAGAACTCGCGAGTGAGCGGTCGCAGGTAGGTGAACCGGGCACTGCCCAAGGCCCACACGGCATCGGTCTTCGTGTACACGTAGCCGTCGCCGATCTCCAGGGCTGCCGGCCCGCGGGCGGCCACCGTGGCGGCGTACTGGAGGGCACCCACCGCGGCGGGATCGCTCAACGCCACGAAGGGCAGGGGGCCGCGCGCGAGCACGAGCGCGAGGACGGCGGCAACGACCCCCAACGCGAGGGCTCGCCGGGGCCGTGGCCAGGCGAGGCGACGTGGCCGGACCGCCGCCGCGGCGGTGAGTGCCAGTCGGGCCTCCCGCTTCCGCGCCGCGTCCGGCTCTGCAACGCTGGGGGCGAGGCGTCGGACCAGCTCCAGCTCATCCATCGTTCGGGCTCTCCATGGGGTGAATGGCCTGCACTTCTGTCTCTTGCCCTTTCGCGCGCAGCAGTTCGCGGAGCCGGGCCCGGGCGCGGTGCAGGCGTGATCGGACTGTTCCGATCGGCACGTTCAGCGCGACCGCCGCCTGCTGGTAGGTCAGGTCGCCCCAGGCAACCAGGAGGAGTGCATCACGCTCCGCCTCCGGCAGGCTGGCGAGTGCCTCGTACACCTGCGGTGCGGCCCGCTCTGCATCCACCCGATCTCCCACGGCGCGGATGTCCACGTCACCAGCCTCTTCCCGAGGCAGCCGCGCGTAGGCACGCAGGCGCCTGAGCTCGGTGCGGGAGTGGCGGCGAAGGACGTTGCCGGCGATCCCGTACAACCACGGGGCCGCGCTCGTCTCGCCGGGGCGGAATCGCCCCCGCGACTCGAAGGCCTTCAGGAAGACGATCGCGGCCAAGTCCTCGGCCAACTCCCATCCGCCCCGACGGGCGAGGTAGCGATGGATCGCGTCGTAGTGGCGGTCGAAGATCAGCGCAAAGCGCGCCGGCTCGGTCAGCGACGCGGCGATGAGCTCGGCATCGTCTGGCCGATCGTCCACCGCCCTATCTTTGCCCGTTCGCTGACCATCGGTTCATTCAGGGAAGTCTTCGGGCGGCGTCTACACTGCCGAGCGTGACCAGCGAGTGGGATTCGGCGGCCGCGATCCGTCGTCGGATCTGGGAGCCGGTGAGCGCGGAGGTGGCGCGGGTCGTCGCCGGCAGCCATGACGCTGCGCTCCAGCTCGCCGTCGCGCTGCTGGCCGGTGGGCACGTCCTGGTCGAGGATGTCCCGGGTGTCGGCAAGACGCTGCTGGCCCGCAGCTTCGCCGCCGCCCTGGGCCTGTCGTTCAGACGGATCCAGGGCACGCCCGACCTGCTGCCGTCCGACGTCACCGGCAGCAGCCTCCCCGAGGACGGCCGGCTGCGCTTCGTTCCCGGACCCATCTTCGTCAACGTCGTGCTGGTCGACGAGATCAATCGGGCCACCCCGCGGACGCAGTCGGCGCTTCTGGAGGCGATGCAGGAGGCGCAGGTGTCGGCGGACGGTCAGACGCATCGGCTGCCGGAGCCATTCTTCGTGCTCGCCACCCAGAATCCAATCGAGCTGGAGGGAACGTTTGCGCTGCCGGAGGCGCAGCTCGATCGGTTCCTGCTGCGGGTGACCATCGGCTATCCAGACGAGGCGGAGGAGCGGCAGATCATCACGCAGTACCAGGCAGCCGCGGAGCCGGTCGCTCAGGTGTCGGCGGCGGTCGATCCGGGGGACATCGCGCGTGCGCGCGACGCGGTGAGGACCATCCGGGTCAGCCGGGAGGTCGAGAGCTACCTGCTCGCCCTGGTGCGCGGCACCCGCACCCGACCCGAGCTGCGGCTGGGGGCGAGCCCGCGGGCGGCTGTGAGCCTCTACCGCGCCAGCCAGGCGCTCGCCGCCCTGAGCGGGCGCGACTTCGTGCTGCCCGATGACGTGCAGGCCATGGCCTTGCCGGTCCTCGCCCATCGGCTCCAGGTCGACGTCGACCACGAGCTGCGGGGGGTCGGCGCGGACGACGTCCTCGCCGAGCTGCTCGGCGGCGTCGAGGTGCCGCTCGGGGAGGGCTGATCGTGTCCACCGGCCTGTTCGTGGCGCTGCTGCTCGTCCTCGTGGGGGCGGTTTCGCAGACGCCCGGGCTGCTCGTGCTGGGCGCGGCGCTGGGGGTCTTCGCCGGGCTCGGCGAGCTGTGGACGCGCATCGGGCTGCGCGACCTGTCATATCGGCGCGAGGTCCGGGACCGGGCGGTCGCCGGGGACGAGCTGCCACTGAAGCTGATCGTCTGGAACGCCAAGCGGCTGCCGCTGCCGCTGCTGCGGGTGGACGACCTCACCGACCACGGCCTGGAGGTGCCGCAGCGCGGTCCCCTGCCGATCGATCGGACCCTGAGGCCGGTGATCGAAAACAGCTGGAGCCTCTGGTCCTTCCAGCGCATCACCCGCACGTTGCGCCTCCACCTCCCGCGGCGTGGCGTGTTCGAGATCGGGCCGGCACGGCTCAGACTGGCGCAGCTGTTCGGCGGGGGAGGGGCCGAGGGGACGGTGTCAGACACGAGCCTGGTGGTCGTGCGGCCTCGCTCCCTGCCGATGCGTGGTCGGGAGCCGCGCCGCGCGCCGCTCGGTGAGCGGCGGACGCGCCACAGCCTGTTCCACGACCCGGCACTGTTCGCCGGGGTACGCCCTTTCCAGCAGGGCGACCCGCTGCGCCACGTGCACTGGCGCGCCTCGCTGCGCATCGGCCAGACGATGACGAAGCGCTTCGAGCCGGCCGCCGCCCGCGATACCGTGATCGTCCTGGACGTGCAGACCATCGAGGGACCGTACTGGCTGCTGAACTGGGACGAGGACCTGTTCGAGGAGCTGTGCGTGGTGGCTGCCTCCGCCGCGCGCCACCTGCTCGACGAGGGGGTGCCGTGCGGCCTGCTGGCGGCTGGTCATGCGCGGGCGCCCCAGGCGATCGCCTACGTCCCGCCGCGCGCCGACCTCGACCAGCTGGGCAGGATCGGTGACCTGCTCGCCCGCCTGCCCCCCATCGCCTCCCGCCCGTTCCCCCGCGTGCTGGCGGCGCTCCCGCAGCGTGTTCCGGCAGGCGTGACGATCCTGGTCCTGAGCGCACGCGATCCCGCCCGCTTCCTGCCGCACCTCCGCGGACTGCACCGATCCGGATTCGCCGTTCGACACCTCGCCGTGGGCGCGGAGGCGCCGATACTGGCCGCCCGGGCCCGCCAGGCCGGCCTGGAGACCCAGGCCGCCGAGCTGGCCGGGGGCTGGCGCAACGCCGATGTCGTCGCCCTCGCGTAGGGCGGTCTTCCGGCCGCTCCTCCAACTGCCCGCGGAGGCCGCCTGGATCACGGTGGTTGCCGCAGCGCTGACCACCGTCGCGGCCCGTCACGAGCCCAGGCCTGGGCTCCTCCTCGAGGTGCTGGCGCTGTGCCTGGTCGGGCTGCTGATCGCCTGGGCGCCGATGCCGCTTGGCGTTCGCCGATGGATCCTCTTCGGCGCGGTGGTGCCGGCACTGCCGGTCGCCTTGGCCGTGCACGCCGACGGCCTGGGCCTGTCGGCCGCTGCATGGTGGGAGGCTCTGAAGGCCGATCCCGCCGCCGTCCTCGCGCCGTTGGCCGTCCTGCGGGGAGCCGGCGTCACCCGCGAGCGGATCCGGGAAGCGCCGGTGGAGGGCTTCCTGGCGTGGGGCGCCACCGCCGTGGCCTTCGCCTGGATCGTGGGCGGCTGGGCCTCTCCGGACCTCACGCGCCTCTTCCAGCTCCACGCTCTGGTGCCGACGGTCCTGTTCGCGATCTGCGCGGTCGCGGCGGTGGCCGTCTCGCGGCTCGACGCGTTGCGGGTCGAGGCCGGAGGCCAGGCCAGGGGCGCCTGGTGGCGGGCGCTGGTCGTCGGGCTGGCGGTGGCGACCGGGGTCGGCTCCCTCGGCGCCCTCGTGCTGCTCGGCGTGCCGGTCGCCGAGTCGCTGCTGGTGGTCTGGCGCCCGATCGCCATCGCGCTCGTGTACCTCGTCTGGCCGTTCGCGGTCGCCATGGCTTGGCTGGTCGCGCTCCTCCGCTCGCTGATCGGCGCCGGCGAGCTGGAGCCGCCTGACCTGACGCCGCTGGACCCGGCTACCGGGTTCGGCGAGGCGGAGTCCGGCCTTCGGCTCCTGCTCTTCAACGTCGCCGCGCTGGTGGCGCTTTTGGTCGCGCTCGTCCTGCTCTTCGTGCTGGTGAGTCGCTGGCTCCGGCCGCGCGGCGAGATGGACGAACCGGGCGAGGCCGAGGAGCGGGAGACGGTTCGCCCGGTCCGGCCGCCGGTGACTCCGCCGTCGATCCGTCGCGAGCCCCAGCTGGGCGGTGCGGCGGGCGCGTATCTCGCCGCGCTCCGTGAGCTGGCCGCCCGCGGCTCCCCTTGGGCGCGACGGCCCGCCGAGACGCCTCGGCAGCACGCGCATCGGCTGCGCTCGACGCCGATCTCGCAGCTGCCCTGGCTGGCCGCCGACTACCAGCTCGCCCGCTACGCGGCCGCGAGGCTATCGAAGAGGGAGGAAGGTAAGGCCGCTCGTCGCCTGGCCCGCCTTCGATCGGTGCTCCGAACTTGAAGGCGCTCGGCATCACCCTTGCCGCGCTCGCTCTGGCCGTCATCGCGCTCGCGATCGTCGTCCCGCGCTTGGCGTCTCCCACAGCGGCGCCAACCCCCGGCGCTCTGCGGGCTCTGCGGGTCCCGTTTCCTCGCGTGGACATCGGCTTCCGACACCCGGGTGGATGGACGGTCCTCGCCGAGGGCGTGAGCTTTCACCGATACGAATGGATCGGTGTGGTGCTCGGCATCGGGCCGCGGTCAGCAGTGGCCAGCCCGACCTCGGCTGGTCCATGTTCGATCGGCGCCATTGCCCATGGGCTAAGACGAGTACGCCGATGGGGCACCACGCGTCCCATCTGCGCAGTGGACGCCCAAGGGCGCCCGTTCGTCAAGGGTGATGGCGTGCTCTTCGCCAGGCGCGCAGCTCGTAGATGAATGCCACCAGCAGCACCCCCACCAGCGCGAGCAACCAACCGAAGGCAAACCAGCCGAGGGCGGGCGGCTGGTAGAGGTCGATGATGTCGGGCGGCGGCTCAACGGCCTGCGGACCGAAGTGGATGTAGCTCAGGAAGATGGCCCCGCCGCCGGAGAGAAAGGCCCAGAATCCGGGCCCCGCACGACCGGTGACGTCGAGCAGCAGGCCGATGGCGATCAGCGGGTAGATCCCCAGGCTGTAGGTGAACGCGTTCACCTCGGGGGTCAGCGGCCAGCCGACGTGGTTGCCCCGAATGGCGTGATCGATGTGGTGCCCAAGGCTGAGCACGACTGCGGCGCCGATGAGCAGGTACAGCGTGCGATCGCGGACGCGCATCCGGTCGCCGGGCTAGAGCAGCAGCGAGAGGACGATGGCGACCACGTAGCCGACCAGGAGCAGCCCCCCGACCAGCAGGTGCAGGTTGATGTTCGTCCCCATCACCGCCATCAGGGTGTAGGGGCTGTTGTAGTGCAGCCCGATTCCCCGGTGGACGCGCAGCGCGATCGGCACCGCCGCCAGCGCGATCAGGGTCGGCCACGGGAGGACGCCCGCCACCACGCCGATCACGATCACCGCGAAGGCGGCCAGCGCCGCGCCCAGGTAGCCGGTGCGGACCGCCGACGGGGAGAGGCGCACCGGCAGCGTCCGCTTGCCCGTCGCCGAGTCGCCGCTGCGGTCGGGGATCTCGTTGACGTACAGGATCAGCGCCACCAGGATCCCGACCGGGATCGAGGCGACCACCGGCTCCCAGGCCAGCGTCCGCGCCTGGACCACGTACGCGCCGAGCACCATGATCGGCCCGAACCCCAGCGCCACCGCGATCTCTCCCAGCCCGCGGTACACCAGCTTCAGCGGCGGCGCCTTTTAGGCTACGCCGACGACCACTCCCGCCACGCCGATCCACAGCAGCAGCTCGGAGCCTGTCACCCAGACCAGGTACAGGCCGATGAGCGCCGCGGCCGCGACGAGCGCCGCGGCGAGGACCGCCAGCTGCCTGACACTGAGCAGCTCGTAGACGGCGACCCGCGAACCGCCCGAGAACTGGGTGGGGTTGACGTTGGCGTCATCGGCGCCGGACAGGGTGTCGAAGACGTCGTTGGTGACGTTGATGGCCAGGTGCGCCAGCGAGCCGCCGATGAGGGTCAGCAGCGCCAGCCACCAGTCGAAGTACCCGTGCAGGCCGGCGATGGCGATCCCCAGCAGCACCGGCACCGCGGTCGCCGACAGGAACGGCAGCCGGGTCGTACGCAGCGTCAGCCAGAACGGGTCGAGGCGCGGCTTGATCCGGCGCCCCTTCTCCGTCGAGAGGCGGGCGAGGTATCGGCGCGACTGGGGGACCGAGCGCTCCGCGTACTCGAAGAACGGCACCTGCGCCTCGTCCCAGCCCCAGGCGCGGGTCGGGGTGAAGGTGAGGCGGCCGGCCTGCGGCGCGGTGGCGCGACCCCAGAGCTGGAGGTATCGGCGCTCGTCATAGCCCTCGCCCGGCTTGGGGCGGATATGGCTGCCGACGGCGACGACCTCGCGGTCGGTCGGGATGGCCGCCGCGGCGCCCGCGGGCGCCGCGAGCGAAACGGTGAGCGACGAGGTGTCGACCTCGAAATCGGTGGCGACGTTCATCGGGAAGCCATCGGCGTCGACCCAGCTGACGACCACGAACGGGTAGGTGGCGAGGCGCTCGAGGTCCTCCGCGTCGGGGGCGTGGGCGCGAACGGCACGCTGGGGAGTCGGGTGCTCGATCACCGCGCTCACGCCGCCACCTCCCGCGCCGCGGTGACCTGCGGCTGCCGGCTGGTGTCGCCGCCGGGCCAGTAGAAGCACCGATGCGGGGTGATCTCGATCACGCCGCGCTCGAAGAAGAGCGGCAGGGCGACGCGCATCTTCAGGAACGTGTCGATCACCGGCTCCTTGCGGCGCCACAGGTCGAGGATGATCCGCTCCCAGTCGGTGTGGGGGTCGTCCTCGATCACCCGCGCCGTCCCCTGGATGGTGGCCCGGTCGGCGTTGCCCTTCATGGCCACCGGGTCCGTCAGCGACAGGGCGACGTGCGGGTCGCGCTTGATGTGCTCCAGCTTCTTGCTGAACAGGGTGGCGGAGTGGAGAAGGATCCGTTCCCCGTCGTAGAGCGGGATGAGCGGATGGACGATCGGCCTTCCGTTGGAGCCGATGACGGTCAGCTCGCCGACCAGCGCGACGTCCAGCAGGCGCTCAACCGGTTCTGGCAGCCAGCTCATTGCGGTTGCTTCCTCACAGCTGTGCGAGCTCGGATTCGCGGGTGGCTTCATCTTACCGGGCGCCCGCGGGGACGTCGCTCCGGGCGTTTGACATGGTCGCGCGAGAGGGCGCAGGGTAGGGTGCCACCCATTAGCGGAGGCAATCCCCATGCTGAAAGTGACTCCTCAGGCTGCCACGATCCTGGTGGCCGCCCGCGACGATGCCGGAGCGCCCAAGGAGTTCGGCGTCCGATTCTTCGCCGAGCAGCCCGAAGGGCAGGCTCCCCGCCTGGCGATCGGCTTCGCCGCCCAGCCCGGCCCGGCCGACGAGGTGACCGAGCAGGAAGGGCTGAAGACGTTCGTCGCGCCCGAGGTGGCGCAGGCGCTGGGCGACGCGACCATTGACGCGCGGATCAGCGACGGCGAGCAGGAGCTGGTCGTGCGCAAGGACGAGGCCGCGCCCCCGGCGAGCTAGGCCCGGCCCCAGCCCGAGGGACGCGTCTCAGGCCGCCGTATTCCTGGGAGTGCTGACAGCGTGCGCGAACCCCCGTTCACGCGGAGATTCAGCACTGCCAGTGTTGAGATTTCGCGCGAACGAGCCCTCACGCAGGATTTGAGCACTGCCGGGCATATTCCGTCAGTGGTCGCGTCTAGTTGACCTCTTCGACGGCGACCACCTGGGCGTCCCACGGGCAGTAGACGTCGCTCTCCCAGGCGCCGCTGACGTCCGAGGGGAGCCCGTCGCAGAGCTCCATGGCGATCTCGACCCACTCGACCTCGTCCGGGTCGATGTGCCAGTCGTAGCCGGTGTTCACTCCGGGGTCGCCGCGCACGACCGGGCCGATCGGGAAGAGTGGGCGCTCCTCCTCGCCGCTCAGCAGGCCCCGTGCGATCTCGATGTCGTCCGGATCGGTGAGCAGAAGGCGGAACTCCTCCTCCCCGTTTCGCAGCGTGACCACGACGCCGTCGGTCGGCTGCTCCGTGGGCGCGTCGGTCGGCTGGGCGGTCGGATCGGCCGATGGAGTCGCGCTCGGGCTGAGCGAGGGTGAATCGGTCACACGGGGGGTGGCCGTAGGATCCGTGCCCGCGGTGGCGCAGGCCGAAACGAGCATCACGAGGGAGAGCGCCGCCAGCGGCGCGAGAAGATTCGACATGGCGCGGAAGACGTTAGCGGGTCGGGGAAGGTTCCGCCTCCTCGGCCGGCTTCGACGCGCCCGCACCCTCGGCTCCAAGCGCCGCCACCGCCCGCTCCAGCGCCTCCGTCGCCGCCACGTGGTCGGTATCGGAGGCGAAGTGGATGGGGCTGCCGAAGATCACCTCCACGTCGCCGCGCAGGCGTGAGCCCGGCGCCCGCCAGCCGTCGATCTTCGAGAGCCGGTTGATCTTGAGCAGCACCGGCACGACCGGCGTGGCGCCCTCGACCGCCACCAAGCCCGCACCGGTCTTGAACGGCTGGAGCGGCCCGCCCACGGTGAGCTTCCCCTCCGGGTAGACGAGGATGCTGAAGTCGCGGTCGAGCCGGGCGCCCAGCAGCTCCAGCGACCGCCGCACCGCCCCCTCCCGCGCCAGCGGGAAGGCGTTGCCGATCACCGCCGCGCCCAGCCCCTTGATGGGGTTGCCGAAGATGTCGTCCGCGGCGGCGGCGACCGACAGCCGCCAGCGCCAGGCGAGCGGGATCGAGGTGAGGATGATGGCGTTGTCGGTGTGCAGGTGGTGGTTCGGCACGAACAGCACCGGCCCGCGCACGCCCTTCAGCCGCTCCTCGCCACGCACGCGGACCCGGTAGAAGAGGAAGACCAGCGGCACCACCAGCAGCTCCTGGATGGCCAGGCCAATGGCCCGCACCAGCGGGTTGAGCGGCCAGCCGTAGATGCCCTCCGGGCGCGGCTGGGTGCGCGCGGCGTCGACCAGCTCGGCCAGCTGGGCGACCGTCGCCTCGGGGTCCAGGGCGGCGTCGTCCAGGAAGACCCCCAGCTCCTCCTCGATCACCCCCAGCAGCTCCACCCGGCCCAGCGAGTCCAGGCCGATGTCGGACTCGAGGTGCGACCCCGGCTGCACCGATGCCAGCGGCACCCGCCCGATCTGGGCCACGAAGCCGATCACCTGGTCCAGCGTGGTCGCAACCGGCGCCGATGCCGCCACCGGCAGGGTGGTGACCTCCTCGCGCGGCGCCTCCAGCTCCGCCAGCCGGTCGAGCACCACGCGCTTCTTGATCTCCATCTTCAGCGTGCGCGGGAAGTCCTCGTCCGGCCAGATGGTGTGCGAGCGGATCTGCTGGTGCGCCCCCAGCCTGGCGTTCGCGTCCCGGATCACCGCCTCCGCCTGGCTCGGGTCGTCCATCAGCAGGACGGCGTGGACCTTGAGGTCCTTCCCGGCGGGGTGGCCGACCACCGACGCGTCCTTCACGCGCGGGTCGAAGGCCAGGATCGGCTCGATGTCGGCGGGGTACACCTTCTGGCCGTCGGGCAGGGCGATCATGTCCTTCTTCCGCCCGCGCAGGGTCAGGTAGCGATCGGCCGACAGGTCGCCGATGTCGCCGGTGTGGTACCAGCCGTCGGCGTCGATGGCGGCGGCGGTGGCCGCGGGGTTCTCGTGGTAGCCGATGAACCGATTCGGGCCGCGGACCAGCACCTCGTCGTCGTCGGCGATCCGGATCTCCACCCCGGG
>CAYXZN010000037.1:0-14205 GCA_964469325.1 uncultured Steroidobacteraceae bacterium | reverse complement strand
CGCCGACCCGTCGATGGCCCACAGCTCACCGTTGCGCCATGCCGCGGTGGCCGTGAGCGACTCCGGCGGCCGGAACGACTCCCACTCGCCGACGCTGGTCGGCAGGTCGAACCCGCACAGGCCCAGCACGACCACCTCCGGATCGGCCTCCTCCACCGCGCTCCACGGCAGCTCGCGGGACGGCTCCCCGGCCCAGCCGATGACGGGCCTGCCGCCGGCCCGCTCGACCTGCTCCGGCACCCAGTGTCCGGGCGCGAACAGCGGATCGAGCCACTCGATCATGGCCACCCCGGGAGACCGATGCGGCCGCTCCACCGATGCCAGCCGCAGCCGAAGGTCGGCTACCACCTGGGCGCCACGCTCCTCCACGCCGGCGAGCCCGGCGACAACCTCGATCGTGCCGAGCACATCGGCCAGCGTGTGCGGCTCCAGGGAGGCGACGACCGGCCCATCGGCGCCACCGGCGCTGCGGGCGGCCTCCAGGACGGTCGGGTACGCGACGGCGCAGACCCGGCACAGCTCCTGGGTGAGGATCAGATCGGGCTCCAGCTCGGTCAGTCTCGCCTCGTCGAGCGCGTAGATGCCGTGCCCGCCGGCCAGGGACGCGCGGACGGCGGTGTCGATCTCCCGTGAGCCGATCACCTCCGGCGGCAGCAGGTTGCTCGTGATCCGCGGCACTTCGACGAGCGCCTCCGGCGGGAAGTCGCACTCGTGGGTGACCGCCACCAGCCGGTCGGCCAGGCCGAGGGCACAGACGATCTCCGTCGCCGATGGCAGGAGCGAAACGATCCGGCGCACCGGCCGTGCCGGCCGTCCCGAGCCGGACCAACGAGCTGAAGGGTGCTCCATGGGTCCGGCGCGCGGCACCATGCTGTACGAGATTTGGCGCTCACGCTGCTGCCCCGGAAACATCGGTCCTAAGTCTTGGCCGATCGGTACTCGCCAGGCAACTCCAGCTCCCAGTTCTGGCCCACGAGGTCGTGCCCGAAACTGTGGTGTCGCTCCTCCTCGACCAGTCGGAAGCCGGCCTCCTCGTAGATCCCGCGCGCGGCGACGAGGACATCGTTGGTCCACAGCATCAGCGTCCGATACCGGGCACGGCGCGCGAAGCGGATGCACTCGTGGACGAGCCTGCGGCCGATCCCGAGCCCGCGCGCCCGCGGCTCGACGAGCAGGAGGCGCAGCTGGGCGACCTCGTCGGACTTGCGCACACAGAAGACCGATCCGACGTTCTCGCCGTCGAGCTCCGCGATCCAGCAGCGCTCTCGCCGCGGGTCGTGCCGGCGGGCGAAGCCGCCGACGATCTCCGCCACGAGCCCCTCAAACGTCTCATCCCAGCCGTACTCGTCCGCGTACAGGGCGCCGTGCCGCTCCACCACCCAGCCCATGTCGCCGGGCGCCGGGCCCCGCAGCACGTACGGCTCGCGCCCCTCGTCGCGCTCGCCGAGCACCTTCTCGATGACCGCCATCGCCGCCACGAGCCGCTGGCGCTCGTCGGCCGGCAGGCGCTCCAGGAGGGCGGCCACCTCGTCGTGACTGCGCTGGTCGAGCGGGTCGAAGATTCTCCGGCCCTGAGCGGTGAGCGACAGCAGGCGCTGGCGCCGATCACGCTCGGAGCGGCGCTGCTCGACCAGCCCGACCTCGGTGAAGCCGCGCAGGATGCGGCTGAGGTAGCCCGGATCCAGCAAGAGAGTGCGCGCCAGCTGCGCGGCCGTCGTGCCACCCGAGTTGCGCAGCTCGTACAGGATGCGCACCTGGGTCAGGGAGAACGGGCTCTCGAGGAAGCTCTCCTCGAGGAGGCCTATGAGCGGGGTGTAGAAGCGGTTGAAGCGGCGAACCTTCCCCACCTGGTCCCGGAGGCGCTTCGCTCGGGTGTCCATGGCCGTCTCGCAATGTAGTTGCCTTCAGCAACAGTATAGTTGCCATCAGCACGCACATCGGCTTCCCCGGCGTCACTCGGGACCCCAGAGATCGATCTGCGGCAGCTTGTGGAGCCCGAGCGTCTGCGACAGCTCTCCGCAGTGGTAGGCGTCGTGGCTGAAGAGCCGCTGGAGGATCGAGCCGCGGGTGTGGACCTGCCGCTCGCCGAAGTAGTCGCGGCTGATCTCGTCGGCCAGCATGTCCGGCGTCCATCGGTCCAGGCAGCCCTCGACCAGGCGCCAGGTGGAGTCCAGGGCAGCGACCAGCTCATCGGCCCCGCGCGGGTGGTCGAGATCGTCCTCCCACCCGTGCTCGGCAGGGTCCGTGAACGGCGTCGTCTCCAGGCCGGGCTCGCCGATCATCTGGCACAGCCAGTACACCCGCACCCCCGCCGTGTGGCCGACGGTGGCCCAGATCGGCCAGAGCTCCGGCGAAGGACGGATCGCGAGCTGCTCGTCCGTCAGGCTCGCCACGACATCGCGCAGCCGCCGGTGGTACTGCGGCCACATGTCGTAGAAGGGTCGGATGGTCTGCATGCGCATGCGTGCACCCTACTCGGACGGAGTTCAGCCCGTCGCAGGTTGACTAATAGCACTTCTGTGCTACTGTTCGGGCATGCTCAAGCAGATCCGCCTCCGTCAGGCCGGGGGTTCAGTCAGCGCAACGATCCCGAAGGACATGGCGGAGCGTCTGAACGTGGCCGCCGGTGACGAGGTATTCATCGCGGAGACCGACGAGGGCATCCTCATCACCCCCTACGACGAGACGACGCGGCAGGCTGTAGCGAGCGGGAGGCAGATCGCGAAGCGCTACCGCAACGCGCTGCGCGAGCTGGCGCGCTGAGCGACCGGCCGTCGACTCCTCCGGAGCCGATATGGATCCCCCGCCTCTCGGTCGAGCTCCTGCACCACGATCAACTGGTGGAGCACGGAGGGCTGCCGGGCCTGCGTGACGAGGGCCTCCTCGAGTCCGCGCTCGAGCGACCCCGAGTGCTGTGGCACTTCCAGCACGTCACGGATCTCGCAGTCCTTGCCGCGGCAGTGGGCTACGGCCTCGCCCGCCGGCATCCGTTCGCCGATGGGAACAAGCGAATCGCGTTCGTCGCCATGGCCGTCTTCCTCGACCTCAACGACCGCCAGGTCGAGGTCGAGGACTCCGAGGTGGTCGACGCAATGCGGGGTGTCGCCGCCGGAGAGTGGACGGAATCCAAATTGACGGAATGGGTCCGTCGGCACATGAGGAGCACGGGCGAGTGATTCCGGCGCGTCGTTGTTGCCGGCGATGAGTTCCGGCCGCTCCGGTGGTCAAAGATGACAGGCAGCACTCGCATCCCAGCCCCAACAGGAGAGCCACCATGCTCAGCGATCGGCCCGCCTTCTCCAGCTTCTCAGCCCTTGACATCGGCCAGGAGAAGGCGTTCTACGGCGACACACTTGGCCTGAAGGTGACCGAGCAGGACGGGATCCTGATGCTCGAGCTGGCCGGCGGCCAGCGGGTGGTCATCTACCCCAAGGACGACCACCAGCCGGCGACCTTCACCGTGCTGAACTTCGAGGTGTCGGAGATCGAGGCAGCGGTCGACGCCCTGGTCGAGCTCGGCATCACGTTCGAGCGCTACGAGGGCTTCAGCCAGGACGAGCGGGGCATCATGCGTGACCAGGGGCCGCCCATCGCCTGGTTCAGCGACCCCGCCGGCAACGTGCTGGCCCTGATCCAGGCTGGCGAGACGGCCTGAACCGAGCGAGCCACCGAGGGTCCGCCCGTGGCGGAAGCCTCATCCGGTGACGACTAACGGCCACGATGAGACCCATCCGGCGCCGATACGGGCCCTCAGCCGGCTCCCCGATGGCTGTTTCCCTCGCCCGCTGAGGGAGGCGGCCACCCACCGGGCGTTGCGTGGCCGTTAGCCTCACTGGCTGACGACTTCGGCCGCGCACTCCGCTCGGCGGCTGGACCACGGGGTCCCCGTTGAGGCCGCCCGTACCAGGAAGGGCGCGGCGATCAGCAGCAGCAGCCGTCGTCGCAGGGGCAGTCCGGGCAGTCGCAGAACAGCCGCATCAGCAGACCTCCTTTCCGAGACAGAGCGTTGGCGAAGGGTCCTCGGTGGCGAGCCGCTGCTCGACCGAGGCGAGCTCAGCGTCGAGGTGGGCCAGCTCCGCCATGGCGGCCGCAACGGCGCGACGGCGCTCCGCCACGCTGACCGCCAGGTTTCCCGCCATCTCGTCGCATCGGCCTGTCGAGCAGAGCTCCGCCAGGCGAGCGGCCTCCGGCAGGTCGAGGCCCAGGCCGCGGAGGGCGACCAGGACCCGCACGCGGCACAGGTCGGTCTCGCCGTAGTCGCGGTAGCCGTTCGCGGCGCGCGGCGGCGGGGGCAGGATCCCCTCGGCTTCGTAGAAGCGGATCGTCTTGGGGCTGGTACCCACCCGCTCCGCGAGCTCCGAAACTCTCATGCCGGACACCCTAAACCTTCCAGCCACTGGAAGGTCAAGAGCGGGGGCGAAATCGCTGTGGCAAGATCAGACGCCACAGGCCGCTTGCGGCCGGAGGACCCCGATGCGTCTCCAGCGACGCCGATTCACCGAACCCAGCGACGTCAGGACGATCCCGCGTGGCCGGATCGAGGTGGTCGAGCTGGACGACACCGTCGTCGGCCAGATGATTTACGAGCCCGGCTGGCGTTGGTCGGTGGACATGAAGCCGGTTGCCGGCACCGAGTGGTGCCAGTACCACCATCTCGGCATCACGGTGTCTGGTCGAGCGCGCGCCCTCATGCCCGACGGCACCGAGCTGGAGGTCGGGCCGGGCGACGTGTTCGAGATCCCGCCCGGGCACGACGCCTGGGTGGTCGGGGACGAGCCGTGGGTGTCGGTCGACTTCGAGGCAATGCGCACCTACGGAAAGAAGCCGGACGCCCACGACCAGCGGACCCTGGCGTCGATGGTCTTCACCGACATCGTCGAGTCGACGCGGCGGGCCGTGGAGCTGGGCGACGCGCGCTGGCGCGACCTGGTGGCGGAGCACAACCGACAGGCGGAACGGGCCATCGATCGCCACGGGGGACAGCTGGTCGAGACCACCGGCGACGGCGTGATCGGCCTGTTCGAGGGCCCGGATCGTGCGATCCGCGCTGCCGCCGCCATCCGCGACGCTTCCCGCCGGCTGGGCCTCGAGATCCGTGCCGGCATTCACACCGGGGAGGTGCGGGCGAGCGGTGACGGGGTGCGGGGGATCGCCGTGCACACGGCCGCGCGGATCATGTCCGTGGCCGGCTCCGGCGAGATCCTCGTGTCCGCCACGGTGATGGACCTCGTCGACGGCTCGGGCCTCGAGTTCGAGGACGCCGGCATGCACGAGCTGAAGGGGCTCCACGGCGCCCGTCAGCTCTACCGCCTCGCGGCGCCTCGCGACTGATCGCGGCTGATCGCGACTCGGACGCCGATGTACTCCCGCCGCGACACGCTCGTCCCGGACCGCTTCGGCCGCGACGGCTAGCGCCTCAGCCCATCGGGCTCATCAGCTGGAAGTAGTTGTCGTCGGGATCGGCGAAGGTGCAGATCCAGCCGTCGGGCGGGCCGCCGGGGTTGTAGGGCTCGCGGACCACGGTTGCGCCGGCGGCCTTGAAGCGCTCGAAGTCGCCCTTCACGTCCGCGCTCTCGACGTTCCAGATCAGCCGACCAGGATGTGCGTTCTTGCCGGTCACCTGGTCGTGCGCGCCGATGGTGATCCAGCCCGAGCCGATCTGCCAGCCGGTATAGCCGCCGTCCTGGAAGCCCGGCGCCCCGAAGAGCTTCGAGTAGTAGTCCACCAGGCGCTGCGGGTCCTCCGACCCGATCAGGATGCCGCTGAAGTTCATGCCGTCTCCTTGCTCACGTTGGGGGTCACATGATGAGACGCCGATGGCCGGTCCATCTCATCGGCGCTCGTATGATCGCTGGTGAAGGAGGAGCCTGAGCATGCCGCTGGGTGATCACAGGACCATTCCGATCCTCGCCTACCAGGACCTGCCTGCGTTCCACGATTTCGTGGTGGACGCCTTCATCGTCGACGACGTGGATGCGCACTGGCACCACGCGCAGAGCAAGGGGACGCAGAGCGACTATCCGCCGATGGAGCAGGACTACGGCGTCCGCGAGTACGGGGCTCGCGACCCCGAGGGCGGGCGCTGGTACTTCGTCACGCCGCTCCCCGAGTGAGCATCGAGGAGCTTCACGGCAGGGAACCGGGCACGCCGGTCAGCTCGGCTCATCGGCCTCCTCGCACACCGCTGGTGGTGGCGACCGCGGGTGTCATCGGCCTGGCCATCGGCTTCGCCTTCGGGTTTGGCGTGGGCGCCGCGCCGGAGCCGGAGCAGACGCCGATGCCGTCGCCGACCCCACCGCTGATCTCCGATGTGGCGATCGCACCGGCGCTCTGGCGGGGATACCGCGAGCACACCGGCCCGCGGACCGCGGTGGTGTGCCTGGTGGCCGAGGAGCTGAGCTGCCAGGGGGTCGAGCTCGCACGGCTGGGGCGGCCGGACATGTTCGCTCCGTGGGAGAACTGGAGCGCCCATGCGCCGGCTCGGCTGTCGCCCGGGCGGGTGATCGTCGGGCTCCACATCCCCGGCGCGCAGTCCGATGAGGCGCGGCTGCTGGGCAATCCCGACCTCGGACCAGTCCCCAGCGCCGCCGATTGCCCTCGGCACGGCCTGCCGGACGGCATCAGCGAGGACCGGATCGCGTACTTCTACGACCTGGGCTGCCTGCAACCGGGCCGATACATGCTCGTCATCCTGGGCGGTCAGGGAGTGGCCATGGAGGTTGCCGGGTAACGGGCGGCGCCGGTCGGCCGCGGCGCGCCGGGGAGCCTCACCACACGTCGCCGGGGCGCCACTCGCAGCTGATGGGGGCCTGGAGGTCGAGTGGCGGCGAGCGGGGCGTCAGCAGCACCATGATGTAGCCATCCTCCTCGGGAGTGGATCGGTCGCCGGCGTCCGTCCGCACCAAGGAGGGCCCCTGCCACGTGCGCCAGCCGAGCCGGCGGTAGAAGCCGTGCTGGCCGGTGCCGAGCGCTCCCAGCTTGAAGTGCTCCGCGAGATGCGTCCCCACCGCGGTCATGACTGCCGTGCCGATTCCCTGGCGATGTCGGGCGGGCGCAGTGGCCACCGCCTCCACGTACCCCGTTCTCACCGGGCTGCCGGCCACGCGCAGGTCGCGTTCGACCACCGCGGCGTGGCCGGCAATCTCTCCGGCGACGTCGGCGACGAAGTGCACGCCGCCGAGCGCGTGCTGCCAGTCGTCCTCCGTGAACGCCTCGTCGCCCTGGGGTGCGAACGCGGCGTCGAGCAGGCTCCGGATCGCGGCTACTTCATCGGCCGTGAGCTCATCGGTCGCCAGCTGCCGCACTCGCAGGGGGTCGGGCATGGCTGAATGATGCCCCGGCCGCATGCGGCGCCGGCCTGGTCGGCCGGAGTCGTCAGCCAGTGAGGCTAACGGGCAACGAAGGCCCGCATCGGCCTCCATCTTGGCCGCCTCCCTCACCCCGCGCCGGAAGCGGACAGCGGGAAGGGAGTGTTCGGCGCCCATCGGCGCAGGTTTGGCTTCACCGTGGCCGTTGGTCGTCACCAGGTGAGGCTTCGGCCAACGGCTGCGACATCGGCGGAGTCAGCGAGGCGACACGCGGTAGTACGCCGGATCTCCAGGTGCTCAGTCCGGTTCCCGCTACCGTCGCGCCTGCCCGGGGCCCGAGGATGGGGCTCGATTCCCCCCAGATCCGGAGACCAAAATGCACCCGCTGACCACCTACGACATGGCGAAGCTGGTCCACCAGGAGTTCGAGCGCGAGGCGGCAAAGGCCCGGCTCGCCGCACGAGCACGCTCGGGGCACAGGTCGGGACAGCATGGCGGCGAGCTCGCCGGCCGCATCACCCGGCACGTACGTATCGCAGCGGCGGTCGCCACGAGCCTGGTCGTCTCTCTGCTGGCAGCCAGCACCTTCGTCGCCCAGGCCGCCGTGTAGGTCTCCCGCAGCCGCGGGATACTCATCGCCGCGGGATACTCCGCGGCGATGGCATCACTCCCGCCGGCGCACGGCTTCGATGGTGACGAGCTGACCCGGCGGCTGCTCCGATCCCCGCCGCCACCCGCGGCGCTCCGGTGGGCCGAAGAAGTGCTCGGCGCGTCGATCACCCGCGTGGAGCCGTTGGGCGGGGGGACCGCATCGGCCGTGCACCTGGTCAAGGCGGAAGCGGGTGCCGCAGGCAGGGAGGCGGTGCTCCGCCGGTACGTGCGACCCGAGGTCGTGGCCGAGGAACCGGACATCGCGGAGCGCGAAGGCCGGGCGCTGCGATTCGTCGAGCGTCTCGAGATCCCGACTCCGCGCCTGCTGGCGGTGGACGCCGACGGATCCGCCGCCGACGCGCCCGCCCTCCTCATGGACCGCCTGCCGGGACGGGTGGAGTGGTCCCCGACTGACATGCGGCGCTGGCTGCAGCGGCTCGCCGAGCCCCTCCCAATCATCCACGCCGCTCCCCTCCCGCCACCCGGGGCCGTGCCGCCCTACTCCGGCTACACCCAGCAGTCGTACGACCCTCCGGCATGGGCGACCCGACCCGGCGTCTGGACGAGGGCGGTCGAGATCTTCCACGGCCCGAGCCTGGACCCCGCTGCCGCCTTCATCCACCGCGACTACCACCCCGGCAACGTGCTCTGGCGGGCGGGCCGGGTGACCGGGATCGTGGACTGGGCGTCGGCCAGCATGGGGCCGCCGTCGGTCGACGTCGGGCACTGCCGAGGGAACCTGATCGGCCTGTTCGGTCTGGAGGTGGCCGATGCCTTCACCGCCGCCTGGGAGGCGCTGAGCGGAGAGCGCTACAACGCGTGGGGCGACGTGATGACGATCATCGGCTTCCTCGACGGCCTGCGCGACAACCCGCACCTCGACCGGGAGGCCATGGAGCGCGCCCTGGCCCGGGCGGTGGCGGAGCTAGACGCGGGCGGGTGACGAGGCCGGCCGGTCGGCTTCGTCCGACGCTCACTCCACGTGGATTTGGCGAGAACCGGCGGCGCGGCCCGACTTAGCGCTCACTCCACGTGAATCTGGCGATGCGGCCTGCGGCCAAGGGTGAGCAGCGCGTCCATTGGCAGGCGGATCTCTCCTCCCGCGTGAGCTCCGAGCTCGCGCTCGGCCGACCGGCGGAAGCGCTTCAACGTGCCAGCGTCCATGCGCTCCACGTACTCGCGGAACTCCACCGTCCGCAGCCACGCCAGCCAGGCGTCGAGATCGGGCAGGACCAGATCCTGAGGAGACACCTTGATCTCGACGTCGACGAAGCCGGCGCGTTCGAGCGCCACCGACAGCTGTTCGGGCTCGTCGTAGTCGACATGGTCCTCCGCAGGCGGCGGCGGGCCGTCGACGTGGGACGAGACGAGCGCCCGCATCCGCTCGAAGGTGGCCGACCCTCGCCTGGTGAACGTGCTGAAGGCGACGCGACCCCGTGGCCGCAGGACCCGCCACATCTCACCAAGAGCCGCCTGCACGTCCGGGAAGAAGAAGAGCGCGAACCCGCAGATCACCACGTCGAAAGCCTCGTCGTCAAAGGGGAGCCGCTCCGCGTCAGCGACCAGGGCCGTCGCATTGCCGAGGCCCTGCTCCGCGATCCGGTCATTCAGCACCGCGACCATTCCCGGCGCCAGATCGACGCCGACCACCCGTCCGCCCTTTCCGACCGCCCGTGCCGCCGGGAACAGCGTCGCTCCGGTCCCGGCCGCCACGTCCAGCACCTGATCGCCGCGCTTCAGCTCCGCTCGCCGCACCAGCAGGGTCCCGAAGTGGCGGAAGACCGGGGTGCCGACGCTGTCATGGCTGTCGCTGGTCTGGTTGAAGACGCGGGCGATCGCGGGCTTGCTGTCCCACGGATCGCTCGAGGGACGGTCACGCACCGTCACATCTCGTCACCGCGGCGCTAGTCCCGGCGGCCGAGCAGGAAGGCCGTCTCCACCTCTCCCTTGCCCTTGACGTCCACGCGGCCCCGCGTCTCGAAGCGGTAGGCGTCGCCCAGCCGCTCGGCCGTCTCCGCCATCACCTGGATGCGGCCCGGCACCCCGTGGGACTCCATCCGGCTGGCGGTGTTCACGGTGTCGCCCCACACGTCGTAGATGAACTTCTTGAGGCCGATGACGCCGCCGATCCCCGGCCCCACGTGCAGCCCCACCCGGATCTCCATCCGGTTGCCGGTCCCGGTCCGGTAGCTGCCCAGCTCGTCGATCATGTCGAGCGCCATCTCCGCCACCTGCCGCGCGTCGGCACCGCCCGGGATCAGACCGCCGGCGACCATGTAGGCGTCCCCCACCGTCTTGATCTTCTCCAGCCGATGCTTCTCCGCCAGGCGGTCGAAGATCGAGAAGATCTGGTTGAGCACGCTCACCACCTCCCGCGCGGGGCGCTGCGCGGAGTACGGCGTGAAGTCGACCACATCGGCGAAGAGGACGCCCATCTCCTCGTAGCTGTCGGCGATCAGCATCTCGCCGTGGCGCAGCCGGGCGGCGATCGACGAAGGGAGGATGTTGAGGAGCAGGCGCTCGTTCTCCTCGTTGGCGCGCGCAACCTCGCGAGCGGCGGTGACATCGGTCCCGTAGACGTTGATCGACTCGAACTCGAACAGCGACACGACGCGCAGGGAGAAGATCCGCCCGCGATGCTCGACCTCGATGTCGTTCGGCGCCCGGTCCTGGATGATCGCCTGCATCTCCTCGAACATGGCCGGCGGCAGCCGATCCCCCACCTCCACGCCGAGCGCCCCGCGCACCTGGGCGCTGGCCGGGTTGGCGTAGGTGAGCGTCCCGTCCGACGCGACCCGCAGCACCGGGTTGGGGTTCTCGTCGGGGAACTTGTTGATGGCGTGGAGGGCGGTGACCTCCATCCCGTACAGGTTGAGGAAGTCGAACTCGGGGATCGAGACCGGGGAGAGCGCGTAGGTGTGCCCCTCGCCGCTGACCTCGATCGGCTCGGCGCTCGAACCGTCCAGGCGACGGCGGATCTGGTCCTGGATACCGGTGGGCAGGGACTGTCCGGGCTCGACCCCGAGCGCGCGGGTGATGATCTCGGCGGCGCGGTTCACATAGATGAGCCTCCCGCCCGGCGTGACCCGCAGCACGGGGTGCGGGTTGCGGTCGGGGAACTTCTCGACCACCTTGCGGCCCGTGACGTCCGTGCCGTACACGTTCATCGCCTCGCTGCCGGGAACCGCCACCGAAAGGATGGCGAAGGTCCGCAGGTCGCAGGTCAGCTCGAACGGCTGCGGTTTGGGCGATGCGGCTGCGGCCACCAGCTGGCCCAGGAAGGCCTGCGGTACCGTGTCGCCGACGCTGACGCCAAGGGTCAGCAGGATCGGCTCGCTGGCCGCGTTGGCGTACGCCAGCTGCCCGTCGCGCAGGACCTGCATGACCGGGTTGGGGTTCCGATCGGGAAAGCTGGTCATGTCGAGTTTGTGCTGCGCGCGTGTGCTCGATCGGGCGTGGGCCAGCGCGGGGACCTCCGTGTGTGCCAGACGATCATCCCACGCGCCCACAAGGTGCACCTTCGCGACACCTTCGTGACACCCTTCGCGACACCGTGAGACTTGACCGGACACTCCGTCCCACATAGTTTCAGCGGCATGAGCGCCCTCGCCGCCGATCCCACCATCCGCCGCCAGGTGATCTCCGCCGCGCGCGAGCTCCTCGCCCGGGACGCCGCCGCGCCGGTGGCGAGTATCGCGAGCACCGCCGGCGTCTCCCGCGCGACCTTCTACCGCCACTTCGGGTCGCGGGCAGCGCTGCTGGAGACGATCGCCCACGACCCTCCGCCGAACGCCCGGACGCGGATCCTGGAAGCGGCCGAGGAGATGCTCATCCGCACCTCCCTGGCGAGCCTCTCGATGGACGAGCTGGCGCGCGCGGCGGGCGTGTCGCGCGGGACCCTCTACCGGGTCTTCCCCGGCAAGCCGGCGCTGCTGCGAGGGATGATCGAGGCCTACTCCCCGTTCGAGGCGATGCTCGCCGTCCTCGACCGCCACCGCGACGAGCCGCCGGACGTGGTGCTGCCGCTGCTCGCCCGCGCGGCGGTCCAGACCGCGAGCCGGCATCTGGGCCTGATGCGGGCCATTTTCCACGAGGCGACCAGCGGGTCGCCCGCTTCGCTGGCCGGCGTCCGTCCCGTGCTCCAGCCGACCCTAAGCGCGCTGTCGATCTACATGGCGGACCAGATGGCGGCCGGCCGCCTGAGGCCGATGCACCCTCTGCTCGCCCTCCAGGCCTTCATGGGGCCGATCTTCTTCCACCTCATGACCCGCCCCGTCGTGGAGGGGATCCTGGGGCTGGAGATCGGCATCGGCCAGTCGGTGGAGGAGCTGGTGGCCGGCGTGCTGTCGGGGCTGGCGGGCACATGACCGGGATCGGCGCTCCGGCGATGGGAGGCGCGCCCGCCATCCGGGCCAGCGGCGTGCGCAAACGGTTCGGCTCGCTGACCGCGCTGGACGGGGTCGACCTGCACGTTGCGACCGGCGAGGTGTACGGGCTGCTCGGCCCCAATGGCGCCGGCAAGACCACCCTGATCCGCTCCCTGGTGGGCCTGCTGAAGGCCGATGCGGGCGACGTGTCGGTCCTCGGCCGCCGCATGCCGGACAACGAGGTGCTGTCGCGGATCGGCTACATGACCCAGGCGCCGGCCCTGTACGGCGACTTGACCGCTGAGGAGAACGTGCGCTTCTTCGCCGCCATCCACGGCGGCGGCGACGTCGACGCAGCGTTGCGCTTCGTGCACCTCACCGATCGGCGGCGGTCGGTGACGGGCACGCTCTCCGGCGGGATGCGGACGCGGCTGTCGCTGGCCTGCACCATCGTGCATCGGCCGCGCCTGCTGCTCCTCGACGAGCCGACCGTGGGCGTCGACCCGCAGCTGCGCGCCGAGCTGTGGGACGGGCTGCGGGCCATGGCCGCCGACGGCGTCACCATCGTCATCTCCAGCCACGTGATGGACGAGGCGGAGCGCTGCGACCGCCTGGGCCTGATTCGGGGCGGGCGGCTGCTGGCCGAAGGGTCGGCCGATGAGCTCCGCGCCCGGGTCGGCACCGATCGGCTGGAGGACGCCTTCCTGGCCCTGGCCGGGCCGCAGCCGGGCGCCGATGCCGAGGCCGATGCATGAGCGCCCGACGCACCCTCGCCATCACGGGACGCCTGCTGGCCCAGTTCCGCCACGACCACCGCACCCTGGGCCTGCTGCTGGTCGCTCCGCTGGTGATCCTGGGCATCTTCGCGCTGCTGTTCCGGACCGATGCCGTGCTCCCCAGAGTGGCGGCTCTGGACCTCGACGAGGGGCCGCTGGGCGCGGCGATCGTCGAGGAGCTGGAGGCGTCGGAGCTCGTGGTGCTGGTCGAGGGGCCCGGGAATCGCGAGGCGCTGGAGACGGCGGTCGACGAGGGCGAGCTGGACGGGTATGTGGTGCTCCCCGAGGGGCTGACCGCGACCGCCCGGGACGAGGGCGTCATCGCGCCCGAGCTCCGGCTGCGCGGGACCGAGCCGGCGGCCTCGGCGGTGACCACCCGGGCGGTGACCGTCGCCTCGCTGGCCGCGGCGGCCGAGCTGGCCCCACCCGGCGTGGCGATCGAGCCGCCCGAGGTCGACCCGCAGACCAGCTACCTGTTCGGCGGGGAGGAGCTGGACACGCTGGACCTGCTGGGCGGCCCCTTCATCGGCCTGATGGTCTTCTTCCTGGTGTACGTCGTGACATCGGTCTCCTTCCTGCGCGAGCGGTCGCTGGGGACCCTCGAGCGCCTGATGGCCAGCCCGCTGCGGCGGTCGGAGATCGTCATCGGCTACATGCTCGGCTTCACGCTGGTGGCCCTGGTGCAGGCGGCCGAGGTGCTGGTCTTCGGCCTGTGGGTGCTGGAGATCCACAACGTGGGCAGCGTGTGGCTCATCTTCGGGATCGAGGTGCTGCTGGCGCTGGCGGCCATCAACCTGGGGATCTTCCTGTCCACCTTCGCGCGCAGCGAGTTCCAGGCGGTGCAGTTCATCCCACTGGTGATCGTGCCGCAGATCCTGCTCTCCGGCGTGCTGGTGCCGGTGGAGAGCGAGCCGGAGTGGCTCCAGCTGATCTCCAACGCGCTGCCGCTCACGTACGCCGTCGACGCGCTGCGGATCGTGATGCTGGAGGGGAGGGGGCTCGCGTCGCAGGCGCTGCTGCTCGACCTGGGGGTGCTGGCCGGGTTCTGCCTGCTGGTGATCGTCGCCGCCTCCGCCACGCTGCGCCGGGAAGTGGCCTAGGGGC
>CAYXZN010000036.1:12828-14518 GCA_964469325.1 uncultured Steroidobacteraceae bacterium | reverse complement strand
TTATATGCCCGTGGCAAGAGGTGCCCCTTGCGGCGCCCTGGCCGGGACCGGCCGGCACCGAACTGGCGAGTAGAATCCCGCGCCGTGACCGATCGCGAACGCCGCGCCTGGTGGGAGGGCGCGGTCATCTACCAGGTCTATCCCCGCTCCTTCGCCGACTCGAACGGCGACGGGATCGGCGACCTCCCCGGCATCGTCGATCGCCTCGACCACCTCCGCGGGGGCTCGGACGGCCTGGGCGTCGACGCTTTGTGGCTGAGCCCGATCTATCCCTCTCCCCTCGCGGACATGGGCTACGACGTCAGCGACTACACCGACGTGGCGCCCGAGTACGGGACGCTCGACGACCTGGACCGGCTGATCGGCGCCTGCCACGAGCGGGGCATGAAGCTGCTGCTCGACCTCGTCCCCTGCCACACCTCGATCCAGCACCCGTGGTTCGCCGAGAGCCGCTCGTCGCGCGACAATCCGCGCCGCGACTGGTACGTGTGGGCCGATCCCGGGCCCGACGGGAGCCCGCCCAACAATTGGCACGCCGCCTTCGGCGGCCCGGCCTGGGACCTCGACCCGACCACCGGCCAGTTCTACCTGCACTCGTTCTACCCCGAGCAGCCTGACCTCGACTGGCGCAACCCGGACGTGGCGGCGGCCATGCACGACGTGATGCGCTTCTGGTTCGACCGCGGCGTGGACGGGTTCCGGGTGGACGCCATCTTCGCGGCCATCAAGGACGCGCTGCTGCGCGACAACCCTCCCTTCGGGCACGGCAGCCCCATCCCGGGCCTGGGCGCGGAGGAGGACGAGCAGGAGCCGCTGTGGAGCATGGACCGCCCCGAGGTGCACGACGTCATCCGCGGCATGCGGCAGGTGGCCGACGAGTACGACGACCGGGTCCTGATCGGCGAGGTGTACCTGCCCGTCGAGCGGCTGGCCGGGTACCTGGGCCACGACCGCGACGACGAGTTCCAGCTGGTCTTCGACTTCGAGCTGCTCCTGTCACCCTGGAGCTACCGCCACTTCGCGATGGCGATCGAGCGGGCCGAGGCGCTGCACCCGCCGGAGACGTGGCCGACCCTGGCGCTCAGCAACCACGACCGGGTCCGCCACGCCACCCGGTACGGGCACGAGCGGGCGCGTCTGGCCGCGCTCATCCTGCTCAGCCTGCGAGGCGTGCCGGTCCTGTACGCCGGCGAGGAGATCGGCATGGTCGACGCCGATCCCTCGCAGCTGCCCGAGCCGTCGTTCGACCGGGCCGGGCGCGATGCGCAGCGCACGCCGATGCAGTGGGACGGCTCACCGCTGGGCGGCTTCACCACCGGCCGACCGTGGCTGCCGCTGGTCGATCCGGCCGAGGCGAACGTGGCCGACCAGCGTCGCGATCCAGGCTCGCTGCTCCACCTCTACCGGCGCCTGATCGAGGTGCGGGCGGACTACCCCGCCCTGCGGGACGGGCAGCACCGGACGCTGTGGGAGGTGGCGCCGGACGTGATGGCCTGGCTGCGAGAGACGCCGGGTGAGGCCGGTCGCGGCGAGCGCCTGCTGGTGGTGGCGAACATGGCCGACGCGCCGCGGACGGCGCGGCTCGGCGAAGCGGCCGAGGCCGGTGAGGTGGTCGTCGCCACCGGGGATCGCCGCGGTCGCGTCCGGCTGGCCGAGCTGGAGCTGGCGCCGCTGGAGGGGCTGATCCTGC
>CAYXZN010000036.1:0-12728 GCA_964469325.1 uncultured Steroidobacteraceae bacterium | reverse complement strand
GGCTCCGTACCGTTGGATCATGCGGGACCGGTTCCCGCCGTCCGCCGCGGGTGTCCCGAGCCGCCCGCGGCGGCTTTCCGTAACCCGCCTCGAACCTACCTGTGACCGCCGGAAAGCCCCGGCCAGAGCACAGGAGGTCAGGCATGCACCACCGATCCCCGTTCTCGTTCGCCGGCGCCGGCATCGCGGCGCTGCTCGCGACCCTGCTGCTGGCGACCGCGGCGCTCGCCGCCGAGACGACCCTGACGACCACCCTCGAGGGCGGCGACGCGGAGGTCCCGCCGGGCGATCCGGACGGCTCCGGATCCGCGACCGTCACCCTCGATCCCGACACCGGGCAGGTGTGCTGGGAGATCACGGTCGAGAACATCATGCCCGCGACGGCGTCGCACATCCACGTCGGCGAGGCCGGAGTGGCCGGCGGCGTGGTGGTGCCGCTCGACACCGATGGCTTCGAGGGCAGCTCGGAAGGCTGCGTCGAGGACCAGGACGCGGCGGTGCTCCAGGCCGTCATTGACGACCCGTCGGGGCACTACGTGAACGTCCACACCGAGGACTACCCGGGTGGCGCGGTGCGTGGCCAGCTGAGCGCCGGCTCGCCCGACACCGCCGTCGGCGGTCCCACGCTCCCCTTCGCCCAGGTCGGGGTCGTGCTGCTCGCCCTCGGCGCGCTGCTCGGCGTGCGGCGACTCCGCGCGGTCACCCAGACCGACTGAGCCGCGAGCCTCCTCGCGGAGCCCGAGACGGCCGCCTCACGGCGGCCGTCTCGTCTCGTCTGGCACCCTCTATCGCACGTCTCCTCGCGTGTCAGGCTCGGAGACCGGCACGGCGGTTGCTCCGTGTGTCGGCAAGTCGATGAACCGACGCACCGCGACCAAGGTCTGCGACCGGTGCGGGCGGGTGGGCCGCGCCTCGTTCAGGCGCTGGGACCGCCTGCCCGACGGCACCGTCATCTGGCACTGCGCCGAGCGGCGCGCCTGCCTCCACCGTCGCCGTCGACTAGCAGCCCGCCGCAGCCCGGGAGCCGCGTCCGGCTCGCCAATGGGGCTGCTCTCGCACTGAGGTGTTGGCGCGCCGGGCAGGATTCGAACCCGCGACCTGGTGGTCCGAAGCCACCCGCTCTATCCACTGAGCTACCGGCGCGCGCGAGGCCCGATTGTCACACGGCCCCGCCGGTGCGGCAACGCGCGCGGGGAGTGGCGCAGCCGGAGCAGCTCGTCGCCGCTTCGGCTACCGCTTCGGCGCCAGCCGGAACGGGCTCTGGCCGCCGGCCAGGATGACCGGCCACGAGACGTCGGCGGCCAGCCGCTGAGCGATCTCCACCAGCTCGTCCAGGTCGTCCCCCACCGAATCCAGCGGGTAGTCCCGAGGCAGCCGGACGTCGATCCGGTAGAAGGCGGCCTCCGGATAGTGCCGCCGCACCAGCTCGGTCTGCTGCTCCCCTGGCGAGCGGAGGAGCTCGCCCAGCACCCACTCCAGCCAGCTCCAGAGCCACGTGGGCCGACGCCGGTCGGGGAAGCGGCCGGTGCCCAGCGACACGACCACCGTCTCGGCCGGGCGGTAGGCATCGGTGTAGTGGAAGGCCTCCACGCAGGCCTGGTAGACCGGGTTGCCGGCCACCCCCGCGCCTCCATCCACCAGCAGGCCGATGCCGTCGACCGGCCAGGGCGCGAAGTAGGTGGGAGCGGCCGCGGACGCGGTCACGCAGTCGGCCAGCAGCAGGCCGCCGGTGCGCGACGCGTTCTCGCCGGGTCGGTCCTTGACGAAGTACCACGGGTGCCCGTCGTCGAGCCCCTTGGCGGTGACCATGACGTCGCCCGGCACGTCGTTCACGCGCCACCCGGCCTGGTCGCCCAGCTCCTCGACGATGAGCCGATGCAGCGTCCCGACGTCGTACAGGTTGCCGAAGGCCACCCGTCGCAGGGTGCTCACGACGGGCAGGCGGCGGAACAGCTCCGGGCCGCGACGCCGGTAGAGCGTCACCAGCCGCTCGGCCTCGATCCCGGCGGCCAGCGCGCCGGCGATCACCGCGCCGGTCGAGGTGCCGGCCAGGAAGTCGAACCGGTCGCGGACCCTGGCCCCCGAGCTACGCTCGAGCTCGGACAGCAGGATGGCGGGGATCACCCCGCGCATCCCGCCGCCATCGATGGCCAGGATCCGTCGCCTGCCGGAGGGTTCCGCCACTGCTGGAGCGGAAGCCTACTCCTGTGAGGGGCGGAGCAGCCGAGCGAAGAGGCCCAGGTTGACGATCGTCGGCGGCCACAGGCCGACGAACAGGGCGGCCCACTTCCGACCGGTCAGGAACAGCGCCATCGAAGCCACGATCGATGCCAGGCTGAGTGTGATCCAGACCGGAGCCGGGATGTTCTCGAACAGCGAGAGCCCCTCCTGGACGGCGGGGGCGTGGCGCTGACGAACGCGAGGCATCTCCTCCCGCGCCTCGACGGCCACGTCGCGCGCCTCCTCGATGGGCGATCGGTTGGTGCTGGTTGCCATGGTTCCCCCTTTGGTAGTGGCTGTGAGTCGCGGGGCGCTTGGGGGCAAGTGGAGTGCCATCGCGCGACTTTCGGCACGGCACCTGCCTAGAAGAGGACGCACCGGGGTGATCAGGTGGTATCGGAACCGTGGAAACGAACGAGATCATCGACACACTGCGCATCCTGCTGCTCGCCGGCCTCGCGCTGAGCGGGGTGCTGATCCTCGCCATCTGGCGCAGCGACAACGAGTCGAGCTGGTACCGGCGCTACCTGGACGAGCACCCCGGGCTGCGCAGCGACTTCGATCTCTGGCGGCGACGGCGCGTCCGCGAGCTGTCGCTGGAGGCCGGGCGCTGCCCGGACCACGGCGTCTTCCTCGACACGTCGGGCTACTGCACGCGCTGCCACCGGCGCCCGGACGGCTGAGGGCAGAGGCGCTACCAGAGGGCGAGGCCCGTCTCCGCGTCGTGAAGCCGCACCAGCGCGACGTCGCGCAGCTCCCGGACCACCACCTCGGCAGCGAACACCTCGATCCCCCTCAGCAGGTGTCCGCCGACCGTGGCACCCTCGGCGTCGGCGAAGGTGGCGTGGGCGTGGAGGAACGGCCGTCCTTCGCGCTCGCTGATGTTGCCGATGAACCCGACGATCTCGTGGTGCAGCTGCGACTCCAGCTCGCGGTAGCGCTGCTCCGGCTGCTCGTAGTAGGCGAACCGCGCCCGGCGAACGGCACCGATCACCTCTACCGTGGCCGCCAGCACCGAGCGCTCGGCGCAGAGCCGCTCGATCTCGGCGACCAGGTCGCTCCCCGTCGCCAGCCGCCCGACCAGGACACGGCCCTGCTTCGCCTCCCACCAGCGTCCTGCCATCAGCCGCTCCTCATTCGAACCCTCGGCGCACGATCGGCTGGCGCGCCGCCAGCCGCGCCGGGTAGATCCCCGCCAGCGCCGCCGCGCCGATGCCGAGCAGCACGACCGCGGCCAGGTAGGCCCACGGCAGCCGGAGGCCGGCGTCCAGGCCGCCCGCGCTGGCAGCCGCCGCCACCGCCCAGCCAGCGCCGATGCCCACCACCACCGCCAGCACCCCACCGACGGCGCCCATGATCGCCGCCTCCGCCACCACCATGGCCTGCACCTGACCGGCGGTCATGCCGTGGGCTCGCAGGACGCTGATCTCCCGCACCCGCTCGGCCACGCTCATGCTCAGCGTGTTCACGATCCCCAGCGCTGCGATCACCACGGCGATCAGCGCCAGCACGTCGAAGAGGCCGACCAGCCGATCGAGCGACTGGCCGAGCTGGCCGGCCAGGTCGCCGGCGCTGAGCGCGACCCCCGCCAGTTGGGTGGCTGCCCGCTCCACGCCGGAGCGGTACACGCTGTCCGCCACCCCGGGCCGCGGGACCATCGCCCACAGGCTCGCCTCGGTCGCGCCGAACTGCTCGCGGGCATCGGCGAGCGAGATGAGCAGCGCGCCGCTCCCGCCGCGCCCGGGCAGGCTGTAGGCCACGACGCCCGCCACCTCCAGCTCCACCGGCGTGGCCCCTGGATCCCCGAGCCGGAGCCGATCTCCGACGCCGACCCGGTGGCGGTCCGCGAAGCCCTGTGGCACCAGCACCGCACCGCCGTCGCGCAGCGCCTGGAACGCCTGAGCGCGGCGCCCCTCGACCACGATCAGCGCCCCGCTGTCCTGGAACACGGTGGGATCGATGCCGGCCACACTCACCTCGCGCGACCGCTCACCCTCCTCCACCACCGCCGCAAGCTCCACGATGGGGGACGCGTAGCGGGTCTCCGGCACGGCCTCGAACGTGGGCCGGAAGTCCTCGATCGGAAGGCCGATGCCGGTCCGGATGGCGTGGCCGCCAGGGATGATCGAGGAGACCCAGCGCTCACCGCCGGCGCGAGCCGTCTCCGATGCGGCGGCGAGGGCCGCGACGGCCGCCAGCGCCATCACCAGCGCCCCGACCGTGATGCCGCTGCGCGCCCGGTCGCGGCCCAGGTTCGCCCGGCCCAGCATGCCCTCGGCACCGAAGAACCACTCGAAGGGCCGGCCGACCAGGCGGCTGAGCGGGACGAGCAGGAACGCGGCAGCGATCGCGCCTCCGAGCAGCACCGCCAGCGCGCCCAGGAGCGGCGCCACCGACTCGTCGCCGCGCTCCAGCGGGTAGGCCGCCAGCGCGGTCACCACGACCACCAGCTCGACCGCCACCAGCCACCGCAGCCGGGCACCCAGCCTCCTGCCCGGCTGCCGCGACGGGCGCAGCGCGTCGATCGGCGAGAGGCGTGCCGCCTGAACCGCAGGCACGGCGCTGCCCGCCATGGCCACCCCGATGCCGACCGCCGCGGCCAGCAGGAGCGCCGGGGGCGAGAGCGGCAGTCCCTCGACCAGCACCTGGCGGGTGCTCCCCAGGAAGGCGACCATTAGCGCCGCCAGTCCGATCCCCAGCGCCAGGCCGGCCACCGCGCCCAGCAGGCCGATCGCTGCCCCCTGGCGCAGGAAGAGGCCGAGCACCTGGCGGGAGGTGGTGCCGGCGGCGCGCAGCAGCCCGAGCTCGCGCGTCCGCTCCACAACCGTCATGGCCAGGGCGTTGAAGACCAGGAAGGCGCCGACCACCAGGGCCACCGCGCCGAACAGGAACCCGAGCCCCGCGAAGGCGGCCTGCGCCCGTTCGAGCTGCCCGCGCGCATCGGCGACCGTCTCGACCACGAACGCCTCGGCCAGCTCTGCGTCCAGGGCTCGCTGCACGTCCGGCAGCGCTCCAGCCGAAACGGCGAGGTCCACGTAGCGCACGGGGGCGTGCCCGGGCTCCTCGAACGCGGAGGCGAGCGTCTCGCGCGGCATGACCGCCACCACCCCGCGGTCGAGGGCGCCGAAACCCACTGGCGCCAGCAGTCCGACGATCTCGAACGGCGGCACCCCCTCGCGCCGACCCGTCAGGCGCAGCCTATCCCCCACCTCGAGGCCCACCCCGCGCGCCCAGGCCGCCCCCACCAGCACCTCGTGCGGCCGATCCGAGACCAGGAAGCGCCCGCTCTCAAGCGGCCAGGCCCGGATCTGGGCCTCGACCGAGGGGTCGACCCCGTATGCCAGCATCAGCGGGAAGACCTGTTCGTCCGGCCCGGGGTCCGTCGTCAGCTGTACCCGCCGCTCGGCCACCGGCGCGGCGAGCTCAACCCCCGGCAGCGAACGCAGGGTCGTGACTGCGCGAGGGGTGAAGCCCTCGTCGCGGAAGGCGCGCACCCGGATCTCCGCCTCCCCGAACAGCTCCGCTGCGGCGCGCGATACCGTTTCGGACCCGGCCTGGTTGGCCAGCAGGGTGGCGGTGACGATGGCGACCCCCAGCGCGACCCCCGCCACCGTCAGCGCGGTGCGCAGGGGACGGGCCGCGAGGCCCCGCCAGGCGAGAGATCCGAAGCGCATCCGCTACAGGCCGAGCTCGGCCAGCCGGGCGATCAGCGGGGCCGGCTGGTGATCGGCTCGACGGCCGAGGGCGATCTCGTCGCGCACCGACCCGTCGCGGACGACCAGGACGCGGTCCGCGTACGCGGCCGCCCGCGCCTCGTGGGTGACAAGCACGATCGTCTGCCCCAGCCGGTCGCACGAGTCCCACAGCAGGCCCAGGATCTCCGAGCCGGTGGTGTAGTCGAGGTTCCCGGTCGGCTCGTCCGCCAGCAGGATGGCCGGCGCGGTGGCCAGCGCCCGGGCCAGCGCGACCCGCTGCTGCTCCCCGCCGGAGAGCTGGTCGGGCCGATGCCCCGCCCTGCCGCCCAGCCCGACCATGGAGAGCAGCTCGTCGACCCGGCCGCGGTGCTGGGCCAGGCCGTCCCCGGCGATCAGGAACGGGAGCGCCACGTTCTCAGCCACGCTGAGGATCGGCAGCAGGTTGAAGAACTGGAAGACGAACCCGGTCTTCTGCCGCCGGGTCAGGGTGGCCGCCTCGTCGTCGAGCCCGCTGACGACGACGCCGTCGATCACCACCTCGCCGGAGGTGGGCCGATCGAGGCCTCCGAGCAGGTGCAGGAGGGTCGTCTTGCCCGACCCCGACGCGCCCATGATGGCCACGAACTCGCCCGGCGCCACGCTGAGCGAGACTCCCCGCAGGGCCTCGACCTCGCCGCCGGCCAGCGGGTAGCGCTTGACGAGGTCACGGGCCTCGAGGATGGCCGACATCGGCCGAAGGATAGCGGAGCGAGGAGCGCGGACGGCGGTCGGAGCGGCTAGCCGGCGAAGATCCCGAGCAGCGAGGCGAGGAATGAGTCGAGCAGGCTGCGCGGCGGCGGCTCGGCAGCCGCGACCCGCGCGCCGGCCGCAGCGACCGTTGCCTCACCGGAGTCGTCTGCGATCGACGGCGTCCCCAGGACGGAGGCCCGCTGCATTCCCTGGTCCGGCCAGCTCCGCGCTGCAACGAGCACAGCTGAGCCGTCCAGGTCCACGCCCGCGGAGGGCGGGCCGGCGACGTCCACCGTCATCCTGGCGGGGGTGGGGGTGGCGCTGGGCGCGGGCGCGGCGGGGCGCGGAGCGCTCCCACCGCCTCCGCCCGAAGGAGGCGGCGGCGGGTTGGACGGCGGAGGCGGAGGCGCCGAGGAGGTGCGCGCCTGCATGAAGAGCTCGGTGTAGACCCGCGGGTTGCGCAGCTTGCCGAGGAAGTTGACCCCATCGGCTGCCGCCGCGCCCACGCCGCCGTGGGTCCACGACGACTCGAGCAGGTTGCCGCGGTGGCTGGGGGAGTTCATGAAGCCTTCGTGGATCTTGATGGGCGACTCGGCATCGGAGTAGCCGGAGTTCCAGCCGATGTTCTCGCCGCCCCACACGTAGCTCAGCCCGTTGGTGTCGTACCAGTGGTAGACCTGGTAGCCGGTGCCGAGCACGTAGTGGTCGAAGTAGTTGCGGTCGATCATGTCGCGGCTCCGCCAGCGCGCGAGGCCGACGAGGGTCGAGTGCTGCTGGAGCGGCCGGCGGCCGTTGTTGACCCGCGCCCCGTTGAGCAGCTGCCAGAGCGTCGCTTCCGCCGAACCCTGGTTCCAGGCGGTGGTGGGGGCCGGAGAGCCGGCGAGCAGAGCGGCGGCGACCAGCGTGGTGGTCGCCAGTCCGAGCGCGCGTCGGAGCGGGCGCCGGTGAGCCGGCGTGGTGCGGGGCTTGGCCATGGATACTCCTGCGGTGCGCCGCCACTCGGGGCGACGAGGAGTACGGTAGGGCCGGTCTCCGCGTGAGTCTGTAGCGCGTAGGTCCCAGCACCGGGCAGGACGGATCGGTCAGGGGCAGGTGGGACCGCTGAACGGGCCGGGTCTGAATGCGATACAAGTTACGGACCCATGCTGCTCTACCTCCTCCGCAAGCTGCTCTGGATCGTGCCCGTCCTGCTGGCATCGTCGGCGGTCACGTTCCTGCTCATGCACGCCGCGCCGGGCAGCCCCTGGAACCGAGAGCGGCCGCTCGATCCGGAGCTGGTCGCCTCCCTGAACGAGCGGTACGGGCTCGACCAGCCGTTGCCCATCCAGTACCTGCACTGGCTGGCGCGCGTCGCGCAGGGCGACTTCGGCTCGTCGTACACTCCGGTGGACCTCGTCGGGCTCCAGATTCCGTTCGCCATCGAGCACACCACCGTGTCGGAGGTGATCGGCCAGGCGGCGGGGCCGAGCCTCCAGCTGGCTCTCATGGCCTTCGCGCTGGCCCTGGCGCTTGGATTGACCCTGGGGGTCCTCGCCGCGTACCGCCGCGACACGTGGATCGACCATGCCGCCACCGGGGTCGCCCTGCTGGGCATGGCGGCGCCCGCCTTCCTGCTGGGCGTCGTCCTCCAGCTCCTCCTCGGCCAGGACCCGGTCACCAAGGAGGGCCGCTGCCGCCCTCCGGCTGGGGCACCCCCGCTCACTGGGTGATGCCGACGCTGGCCCTGGCCGGCCTGCCGATGGCCCTGCTCGCGCGCTTTGCGCGCTCGGCGGTGCTGGAGGTGATCGACGAGGACTACGTGCGAACCGCGCATAGCAAGGGGCTGCCTGCGCGGCGGATCGCGGTCGTGCACGTGCTGCGCAACGCGCTGATCCCGATCGTCTCGGTGCTGGGCCCGGTGCTCGCAATCCTCGTCACCGGCTCGATCGTGGTCGAGATCGTGTTCGAGGTGCCCGGGGTCGGCAGCCTCTACTTCATCGCCATCCAGATGCGCGACTACCCGGTGATCATGGCTATGACCCTGATCTACACCGTCGCCGTCGCGGGCGTGAACCTGCTGGTCGACCTGCTCTACGGCGTCATCGACCCGCGCATCCGGGAACACGCCGCTTGACCGCCATCGCCCGGCCGTCCCCGGGGTCGACACCCCGTCCGCGCCGCTGGTCGCCACTGGCCGGTGCGCTGAGCGTCGCCTGGCAGAACCCGCGGGCGCGGATCGGCGGCGTGCTGGTGGCGCTGCTGGTGGCCGCGGCCATCATCGGCCCGCTGCTCGTCCCCTGGGAGGTCAGCACCATGGACCTCGAGCGGCTGCGTGAGAACCGCGGCGCCCTGCCGCCGTTCAGCCCGGGGCACCTGCTGGGCACCGACGTGCTCGGACGCGACCAGCTGGTGCGGGTGCTGGCCGGCCTTCGGGTGAGCATCCTGGTCGCCTTCATCGCACAGGCGGTGGTGCTGCTGCTGGGCGTCCCCATCGGCGCCGTGGCAGGCTGGGTCGGCGGCTGGACGGAGACCCTGCTGATGCGGTTCACCGACGTGGTGGCCGCGTTCCCGCAGCTGATCTTCATCATCATGATCCGGGTCGCGTTCATCGAGACGCCGGCGCATCGCTGGCTGGATGGGCTGTTCCTGATCTTCATCGCCATCGGCCTCTTCAGCTGGGTGACGGTTGCCCGCCTGCTTCGCGGCGAGGTGCTCGCCGCGAGGACCCGTGAGTACGTCGAGGCGGCGCAGGCGGCCGGTGTGGCCGGACGCCGCATCCTGGTGCGTCACGTCCTGCCCAACGTCGCCGCCTCGGTGGTGGTGGCGGTCAGCGCCGGCATTCCGGCGGCGATCCTGGCCGAGTCCACGCTGTCGTTCCTCGGCCTGGGGATCCAGCCGCCCTCACCGTCGCTCGGAGGTATGATCGCGGACGGCACCGAGCACCTTCGACGCCACCCGCACCTGATCATGGTGCCGGTGGTGCCGCTGGTCCTCGCCATGGTCGGCTTCACACTGCTGGGGGATGGACTGCGCGACGCGCTCAACCCCCGGCTGCGACGCCAGCGCTAAGCCCCCTCGGGCCACGTCCGGGTCGCCGATCCGTTGCAGGCTGCGGAGCAGCTTCTCTGCGTCCGCGAGCTCCGCCGCGACTCTCTGCCGGGCGGCGGGTGTCCGCTGCAGCTCACGCCGCTCTCCGCAGCGGCGCCCGGCTGATCTCCGCCAGCGCCTCCTCCGCCTCGCACGAGGCGGCCGCGTCGAGCGCAATGCCGCTCCGGATGGCGGCCAACTGGTCCAGTGCGTGTCGGTTCAGCTGCGGCAGGCGCCTCGCGAACTCGCGCGGGGGGAGGCGCCGCAGATCGCGGTACGCGGCGCGCCACGTCACCCTCACGCACCGGATGGCGAGCAGTCGCCTGCGAGCCTCAACGCTTCCGTGATCCACGCCGGACGGGAACTGTTCCCCCATTCCTCGACTCACTGCACGCCGGGTGCCACTGCCCGCCTGTCCGGGTGCACGAGGACCGGCTGGGCGCCCGAAGGCTGCCCGCCACGAGCAGCGCCTGGCACGCCGCGTCGACGAGGTAGATGCGCGAGATGCGTCCGCGGGCGACGTAGTACACGTCGACGCCGATGAAGGCCAGCGCCACGCCTGGCGGGAGGACTCCGGTGCCGACTCCCCGGCGATGCTCCAGCGCCTGCGCGCCCAGGGTGGCGCCGATGACCGCGGTCAGCCAGCCGACGGTGTTGGACCAGCCACCAGTCGGCCTTCGGGCCGGTCAGGCGCTCCCAGGTCCGGGGGAGAGCGATCGGAACCAGCCCGCCGACCAGGTAGTAGCCGGCTGCGCGAGCGCGCTAGGAGGCAGGAGCGGCGGGGAGGGCGAGCCCCGGCACCTCCGGTTCGGGCACCGGTCGGACTGCGACCTGAGTCGATCCGGCCGGCATCGGGTGGCCCTCTGCCGCCAGGCACAGCTGGAGCGCGGCCAGCGCGACCTCCATCTGGCCCCGGTCGGGGTAGGCGGTGGTCAGGCGCTGGCTTGCAACGCCGATCCGGTTCAGCACACCGGCCACCCCGGGCCGGTGCGCGCCGTAGCGCAGCAGCTCGTAGGCGACGCCGGCGAAGAGCGGCAGCGCGAAGAGGCGCAGCGCCATGTCCGGTGCAACGCCGAAGCGCGGCAGCACGGCCAGCACCAGCCCGTCCACGACCCCCAGGATCAGCAGGAAGGCGGTCCCGCAGCGGGGATGGGCGGGGTTGAAGCGGGCGATGGTCTCGATCGTCAGCGGCTGGCCGGCCTCGTGGGCGTGCACCGCCATGTGCTCGGCCCCGTGGTACTCGAAGAGGCGCCGGAACTGCCCCAGTCGGGTGATCAGCACGATGTAGCCGGCCAGCAGCACGAGCTTCATCGCCCCCTCCCCCAGTCGCAGGAGGACCCCCTCGTCGCCCGAGCGCGGGGTGGCAAAGAGCGGCAAGGCCACGAACAGCAGCGTGCCGATCACGACCGCGGAGGTCCAGGCGAACGCCATGGCCAGTCGGGGCAGCGGTCGTCGCTCTCCGTAGGCCGCAACCGACTGCGACAGCATCAGGGTCGCCCAGCCGAGGCGGAACTGGGTCACCAGCACGGCGACACCACGCAGGACCGGGAGAGTCCGCCAACTGCCCGCCACCGGAACGGTGCCGACCTCGCCCACCACCGACCCGTCTGCGTGGCGGAGTGCGACGGACCAGGTGGTCCGTCCGCGGATCATTACGCCCTCGATGAGGGCCTGCCCGCCAAAGCGGACCGGTTCGGCAGCTGAAGGCATTGGCTCGGGACTCGCTCGGGGTGGGCAGCGACCGCCGTCGGCCGCGCGAGCGCCATTCTATCGACTCCTCGTCGGGGCGCGACGGTACATCCGACACGCCCGGGGGGACGTTGGTCCCCCTGTGGGCGAGCTCTGAACCGACCGGCGACCTAGGCGCTCCCGACGGGCTCGGTGGCCGAGGCCTCCAGCGCGATCTCCGCCAGGGCCGATACGAACTCGGGCATCACGTTCAGCGACTCGATGCGGGCGAACGCCATGCCCGCCGCCTCGGCCTGCTCGCGGGCGCCGATGTCGATGTCGTACAGCACCTCGAGGTGGTCGGCGAGGAACTGGATCGGCGCCACCAGCACCGATCGGTGGCCTGCTTCGCGCAGCTCGGGCAGCACCTCGGTGAAGTCGGGCTTCATCCACTCCCCGGGCTCATGCCCGGCCGACTGCCAGCAGAAGCGCCAGCGCCCCTGCGCGAGGTCGGCGCGGCCGGCCACGGCGGTGGCCGTCTCACGCAGCTGGTCGAGGTAGCCGGGCTCCCGATCGGCGACCCGGCGCGGCAGCGAGTGCGCGGTCAGCAGCACCGGGGCACGGTCCTGCTCAATCGACGGCAGGCGCTCCAGGCCCTCCCGGATGCGCCGCGCCACGCTGTCGAGGAACCGCTGGTTCCGGTGCCAGGCCGGCGCCAGCCGCGTCCGCGGGGCCCCGGGCCCGTGCCCGGCAGCGGCCTCGTCGAGCGCGCGCTGGTACCCGCTCATCAGCAGCTCGGAGTGCTGCGGGCTCATCACGATGCCGACCACCGGGTCGCAGCCAGCCTCGGCCAGCTCCCGCAGCCCCGCCGCGATGCTCGGCTCGCTGAAGCGCATGCCGGCCGTCGCCCGCGCCTCCACGCCCAGCTCCGCGAGCCGGTCCTGCACCGCTGCCGCCTGGGCGAGGGTGATGGGGATCAGCGGTGATCCCCCGATCAGCCGGTAGCGGCGTCGGAACTCCTCGACCACTTCGTCGGAGGCCGACCGCCCGCCCCGCACCGCAGCCAGGTAGCGGGGCATGTCGTCGGGGCCCAACGGCGACCCGTAGGTCATCAGCAGCACGCCGAGCCGGCCGGTCGCGCCGCTCACGCAGCCGTTTCCGCGTGGATGAGCTCGACCAGCCGGCGCAGCAGGCCCGGGTCCGTGTCGGGCAGCACGCCGTGGCCCAGGTTGAAGATGTGCCCCGGGCGGCCGCCGGCGCGGCGCAGGACGTCACGTGCGCCCTCCTCGGTCGGCCCCCACCCGGCGAGCAGACGCGTCGCGTCCAGGTTGCCCTGGATCCCGCGCTCGT
>CAYXZN010000035.1:0-14606 GCA_964469325.1 uncultured Steroidobacteraceae bacterium | reverse complement strand
CGCCCGGCATCGGTCCAGGCCCGGATGGTGTTGGGGTGCACGCCGAGCAGGGCAGCCGCCTGGGCAACGGAAACCAGCGCCTCCGGATCGGCGTCGCGTCGCTGCAGCTGGCTCAACGGCACCCGGTCACCTCGCGAATTGGCCCCCGGTGGAACATCTGTGAGGTTCCATGGACCGGATGGTAGAAACGGCAAGCCTCGGGGCCGATGAGACGTTGGTACTGCGACCCGCCGGTACTCTCGTCCCTAGCTGGCCAGGAGGGCGAGCAGCCCGGCAGCCAGGAGCCCACCTGCCAGGATCAGCAGGCCGACTCCTGCGGTGACCATCGCCAGCACGCTGCGCCGTCGCCGCGGCCCCGCCAGCAGGCGCATGGCGGCATCCAGCTCCAGGTTGCTGATCAGGAAGCCTCCCGGCGGCGGCACCAGGCGAGGCCGGCCGTCCGAGTCGGACGCGACGTGCGCGACCACGCTCAACCGGTCGACGACCGACAGCGAGTGCGCCACCGAGCGCGCCATGGACGGCTCGCCGTGCCGCTCCCGGATGCGGGCGAGAGCGGGGCCGAAGGCGGGGTCGAGGACGGCCGGCTCTCCCTGCCAGACGCGCGGAATCGCGATCAGCGGATCTGCAGCCCGCGCCGGGTCGACGGCCACCGAGCCCGCGTGATCCCATAGCTCGAAGCCGCGGGTGTCGCGGATGCGGTCGATCGTCCGCCACTGCCACCGCCGCAGCCGAACGGAGACGTCGCGGTGGTATGCGACGAGGCGCTCGCCGTCCTCGGTCACCAACGGGTCGGCGCAGCGGACGCGGCCGACGACTCGCACCGCTCGTTCCCGGCCGCCGACCAGCGCCTCGAGGTCGCCGACCTCGACCTCGCGCGGCCCCGCCAGCCGGCGGGCAAGGTCGAGGCGCGCTCCGCTCATCCTCAGGACGAGCCAGCCGCCGAGCGCGACCAGGCCGCCCGTGGCCGCCACGATCAGGGCGGCGAGCTCGCCGGACATGGGCCGGAGTATGCGCGAAGACCACGGCGGCCCGGGCGGGGCCGCCGGTACGTCGCCGGTAAGCCGCCGCTAAGTCGCCGGTAATCGGCCTCCGCTAGCCTGCGCTGGCGGTCGGCCGCCAGGCCGTCGCCGTCCACAAGGGAGGAAGAGCCGCCACACCGGACCTTCGCGTCGCACCCCTGATCCACCTGCGCACGGAGGTTCCTGCCATGTCCGCACGAGCTCGCGCGGCCGCTGCTGCGGCCGATCCTCCCGTCCCCGCCATCTCCACGCCCCGGCACCTCGCGCCGCTGGCCGCGGTGCTGGCGGTCAGCGTCCTGGTCCCGCTCGTCCTCGTCTCGGCCGGCCGCGCCCAGGTGGCGCCGAGCCACCGCACCGTCGGCCCCGCAGAGGTGGAACGGCTCGGCCTCGGCGTCGAGGTCGCTCGCCGGCAGGAGGGGCGGCAGCTCCTCGTGTCGATCAGCTCCCGCTCCGGACGGGGAGTGGCCGAGCCCCGGCTGCTGGCGGCCGCGCCGGGCGGCGGCCCGGTCGCGCTCGCCGATCGGCTCGGGGTGGGACCCGCCGAGCTGCTCATCACGCGTCCCGACGGCGGCCTGACGATCACCGCCATGGACGGCCTGCTGGGCGCCGCCTTCGCTCCCGACGGGTCATGGCTCGCCGCCGTCGACGGCACCGGGGCGCTGTGGCGGGTCGACCCGGGCGACGGTGCAGCCGCGATGCTGGCCGAGGGGCCGTTCGCCGGTGCCGCGGAGCACGCGACGGATGGGCGCCTGCTCCTCCTCCTGCTGAGCTCGGTCGAGGCGCCGACCTCCTCTCTCCCGGTCCTGCTCGACCCGGCCACCGGGACCCTCGAGCCGGTCGCCGGCGTCGCCAGCGAGGGACTTGTCTACCGGACCCGGGCCGTGCCCGGCGGGATCGGGCTGGTCGTGCATCGGCCCGACGGCTCGAAGGAGCTCCGCCGGGCGGATGCGCTGGACGCGCTGGTGACGTTGCCTCCCGGGGCGGGGACCATCGACTTCGCCCCCGACCTGTCGGCGGTGGCGTACCGCAGTGGCGAGAACGAGGTCACGCTGCTCCACCCGCTCGACGGGGCGGCGCGCACTGTCGCCGGCGGCGGCCAGCCGCGCTTCTCGCCGGACGGAACGCGGCTGCTGGTCGAGCTGGGCGGCACGACCGTCACGCTTGAGGTGGCGAGCGGGCGAGTGACGCCCGTCGGCGGGCAGGGCGTGTGGGCCGCCTGCGCGGGAGAGTGCCGGCCATGAACCGTCTCATCCACCTGCGACGCCTGGCGCTCGCCGGGCTGCTGGCGGTCCTCACCACGGCGTCGGGGACCGGCTCGGCCCGCGCGCTCGATGACTACACGCTGCCCTTCTTCGACGCGGACGTCCCGATCAGCTACGGAATGGATCGCGATCGGCGCAAGGGGGTGCAGCTCGACTGGACGGGCCGGGTCTGGAACGACAGCCAGCCGCACTACGGCTACGTGTACGACCAGCACACGGGTCTCGACTTCCCGATGGCCGCCGGGAGCCCGGTGGCGGCCGCCCGCAGCGGGACGGTGGTCAGCCTGGAAGAGGGCTTCGGGACGCGGGAGTTCGGCACCTTCGGCAACTTCATCCGCGTCCGTCACGCCGACGGCAAGGAGTCGGTCTACTACCACCTCGCCCAGAACGGGGCGCTCGCCGCCGTGGGCGCCTCGGTGCCGGCCGGGAAGCGGATCGGCACCTCGGGCTGCAGCGGCCAGTGCTACGGCGACCACCTGCACTTCGAGCTGCTGGCGAAGATCAGCGGGGTCTGGAAGCCGACCGACCCGATGTACGAGCAGCGCTGGACGACGTGGCCCGGCCGGGTACCGTGGCACGCCATCTACGTGCGCGAGAGCAACTCGGGGACGGTGGTCGTGCGCCCCGGCCACACGGTGACGCACTGGGTCGAGTTCCGGAACACCGGTGGCCGCCCCTGGCGGCGCGACGTCAGCGTCGGACGGACCTACCTCGCCACCTGGAGCCCGGCCGCGCACGCCTCCCCGTACCGGGCCTCGGACTGGCCCTACAGCTGGGTGCCGACGGCGGTGGACAGCGGGCCGATCGGACCCAACCAGGTGGGCCGATTCACATTCGGCATCCGTGGGCCGAGCGCCGTCGGCTCCTACACCGATCGCTTCAACCTCCTGTCCAACTCGCTGTGGTGGTTCGACTGGGATGACCTGGGTCGCTACTACATCCCGGTCTACGTCACCAACTACGTGAAGTGAGCCATCGATCCCCGGGGCGGGCCATCCGCCCCGGGTCTCCCACCCGTCGCATGCTCGTCGTCCCGGCCCTGGTCCTGCTGCTGGCCGCCTGCGGCCGAGCCGAGCCCAGCTCCTCGCCAGCGTCGATCAGCCTCGCGCCATCCGTGTCGCCGTCGCCCTCGCCGGCCCCGGCCTCCACGCGTCGCGTGGCCACAGTCCCCGAAGGCTTTCCCGTCTTTCCCGGCGCCAGTCCGCTTCCGCGGCCCGGCGACCCGTCGGCGATCGCCGCCTGGGAGGCGGGCCGCGTGGGCAGCGACGGGTACCGCTTCTACGAGGAGGCCCTGCCGCGCCACGGCTTCCCGATCGTCGGCCTCTACCCGGGCGGGGCGGGCGCCATCATTCGCTTCGCCCTGCCGGGCGGCGAGGTGCGGCAGCTGCTCCTCGAGCCGACGCCGGAGGGACGGATGCGGATCACCCTCCGCCTGGACGTGCCGTAGCGGCGTGCGGCTGGCGCGGGGCCTGCTCAGCTGTCGAGCGGCTCGGTCACCTCCAGGACGCGGGCGTCGGCTGCCTCGGCCAGCCGCTGCGGTTCGATGGCGAACACCGCGTCCGGCAGCCCGGCCGCCACCCACACCAGCTCGTGGCGCAGCAGATCGGGGTCCACCACCACACTGAGCTTCGACGTATGGCCGACAGGCGGCACCCCGCCGATGGCGAAGCCGGTGATCTGGCGCACCTCGTCGCCGCTCGCCCGGCGCGCGCCGCGCGCCCCCAGCTCCTCGGCCAGCCGATCGGGCACCAGCCGGTTCGCCCCCGACACCAGCGCCAGCACCGGGGCGTCGTCGACCAGGAAGACGAGCGACTTGACGATCTGAGCGACCTCGCAGCCGACGGCTCGAGCCGCATCGGCGGCGGTGCGGGTCCCAGCCGGGAACCGGCGAACCTCGATGCGCAGGCCTGCCGCATCGGCGGCGGCGGTCACCCGGGCGACGTTGGGGTGGGGCTGGTCGGTCACGGCGCCGATCATATCGGCGCGTGGTAGGCTTGGAGGCGACAACCGAAGACACGACAGGGGAGCGCGTCGAGCGCTGAGAGTGCGGCCACCCGCAGACCCTCGAACCTGATCTGGGTAATGCCAGCGCAGGGAGTCGATCTCGGCAGGCGGCGCAATCCGGTCCCGGATGCGCCGCTCGTGGTGTCCGCCTCCCCCTGCCCCCACGGGAGGTGCCAGTCGGTGAAGGTCGTGGTCGTTGCGTCCGGCGAGCCCGCCGCTTCCGACCGACGGGAGTTGGATGGGGCCGACCTCCTCATCGGCGCCGATGGGGGCGCTCGCTGGCTGGTCGAGGAGGCCGGGAGGGCCCTCGACCTGGTGGTGGGCGACCTGGACTCGGCGAGCCCCGAGTTGGTCGCTCGGCTCGAGGCGGCCGGGACGCGGATCGAGCGCCACCCGGTCGACAAGTCCGCCTCGGACGCCGAGCTGGCGATCGAGGCCGCCCTGGCGGCGGGCGCGGACGAGGTGGTGGTGCTGGGTGCGTTCGGCGGCCAGCGCCTGGACCACGGTCTGGCGAACGTGCTGCTGCTCGCCGACCCGCAGCTCGCCGGCCGGGGCGTGCGCCTCGTCCACGGCGGAACGCGCGTGCGGGCCCTGTCCGCGGGCGAGCGGGCACGGCTGGACGGTCAGCCGGGCGACCTCGTCACGCTGCTGCCGGTCGGGGGAGAGGTGGAGGGCGTCGTGACCGACGGGCTCCGCTACCCCCTCAACGGGGAGCCGCTGCGGATCGGGCGTTCGCGTGGCCTGAGCAACGTCGTCGAGCGGGCGCCGGCGACGGTCGCGGTGGGGCGCGGCACGCTCCTGGTCGTAGAGATAACCGAGAGGAGCTGAACGATGAGCATGGAGTACAGCGACCGCTTCGCGTGGCGGACGGTCGACGTGGTGGTGGCGGCGGTCATCGCCGCCGCCTTCGGCGTGGTCTTCTGGGCCTGGTCAGCGGTCTGGTCGGCGACGGAGTTCGCCTTCCTGGCCTTCCCGCCCAGCCAGTACCTGATCAGTGGGGTCTGGCTGATGCCGGCGGTGCTCGGCGCGCTGATCATCCGCAAGCCGGGAGCCGCTCTCTTCACGGAGGTGGTGGCGGCGGTCATCTCCGCACTGCTCGGCTCACAATGGGGCCTCGACGTCGTCCTCTCGGGATTCGTCCAGGGCGCCGGCGCGGAGCTGGTCTTCGCCTTCACCATGTACCGGCTGTGGAGCCTGCCGATCGCAGTGCTGGCCGGCATCGGCGCCGCCATCGGCGAGTGGCTGCACGACATCCCGGTGTACTACCTCGACTTCGCCTTCGCCTACCAGCTGGCGATCGGAGGCTTCATGCTGGCCAGCGGCGCGCTGATCGCGGGCGCCGGCTCGTGGCTCCTCCTCCGCGCCCTGGCCGAGACCGGCGTGCTCGCGCCGTTCGAGTCGGGACGCGGCCAGCAGCCCGTCTGACCTGACCGGCGCGGGTCGGAAGCGGGATGATGCGCCGATGACCCCTCCGGCGATCGAGGCCAGGGGCTGGGGCTGGCGGTACCCGGGGCGTCGAGGCTGGGCGGTGCGCGGGCTCGACCTGCGCATCGAGCCCGGCGAGCGGGTGATGCTGCTCGCTCCATCGGGTGGCGGCAAGAGCACCCTCCTGGCCGGGATGGCGGGGCTGCTCGAGCCGGTCGGCGGCGCCGAAGCCGAGGGCCAGCTCCTCGTCGACGGTGGCGATGCGCGGGCAGCCCGCGGCCGAACGGGGCTCGTCTTCCAGGATCCCGAGTCCCAGATCGTCATGGCCCGGGCCGGTGACGACGTGGCATTCGGGCTCGAGAACCTGTGCCTGCCGACCGAGGCGATCTGGCCGCGAGTCGACGCCGCCCTGGAGCGCGTCGGCTTCGCCCACGGCTGCGATCGGTCGACCTCTGCGCTCTCCGGCGGCGAGCAGCAGCGGCTCGCCATCGCCGGCGTCCTGGCGCTCGACCCGTCGGTCCTGCTCCTCGACGAGCCGACCGCCAACCTCGACCCGTGGGGCGCGGCGGCGGTACGCGAAGTCGTTGCCGCGCTCGTGGCGCGGGGCGAGCGGACGATGGTGGTCGTCGAGCACCGCGTCGAGGACTGGGTCGACCTGGTTGATCGGGCGGTCGTCGTCGAGCCCGGCGGCGGCGTGGTGGCCGATGGGCGGCCGTGGCAGGTCTTCGCCGAGCACGGGGATCGGCTGGCGGGCATGGGAGTGTGGGTGCCCGACCGACCGCTGCCGTCCCCACCCCGTCGGCACCGCGATGCGCCGCAGACGATGGTGCTGGCGGAGCAGGCCGCCTTCCGCTATCCGGGAGCTGACGGATTCGCGATCCAGCACGTCGACCTCGCCGTCCGCTCGTCGGAGGTGGTCGCGCTGGTCGGCCCGAACGGCTCGGGGAAGTCGACGCTGGCGATGCTGCTGGCCGGCCTGCTCCGACCGTCGTCGGGAGACGTGATGAGCGGGGAGGCGCTCGTCGCCGGGCGCGGGCACGAGCCGCTCGCCGAGTGGACCGCCCGCCAGCTGGTCCGGTACGTGGGCACGGTCTTCCAGGACCCGGAGCACCAGTTCCTGACGGGGCGGGTCGACGACGAGCTCACCCTCGGCCCGCGGCGCGCCGGCGTGCCTACCGTTCCGGCGCGGAGGAGAGCGGCCGAGCTGATGGAGCGTCTGCACCTGGATCACCTCGCTGCCGCGAACCCGTTCACCCTCTCGGGCGGGGAGAAGCGGCGCCTGTCGGTGGCCGCCGCGCTCGCGACCTCGCCGTCGGTGCTCGTCCTGGACGAGCCGACCTTTGGGCAGGACCGCCGTACCTGGGGCGAGCTGCTGTTTCTCCTCGCCGCGCTGCGCGACTCGGGTCGGGCCATCTGCGTCGCCAGCCACGACCGGCCCTTCGTGGCGGCGCTCGCCGACCGGACCCTGAGGCTGGCGGGCGGCCACGTTCAGGGCGCGGCCTGACGGCCGTGCAGCTGCTCGAGCCGCTCACCCCGGTGGCGACCGCGCCGCTCGCGCGGGCCAACCCCCTGGCGAAGGTCGGCGCAGCGTTCGCGATCATGGTGGCCGCCTTCCTGGCCGCCGATCTCCTGACGCCCTCGCTGCTCCTTGGGCTCGAGCTCGCGGCCGTACCGGCGACGGGCATCGCGCCCGGCGCTCTGGTGCGACGCCTCTGGCCGTTGGGCGTGGCGGCGGTCAGCGTCGCCGTCCTCAACGCCCTGCTCCAGGCCGATCCGCGCGGTGAGCTGCTCTTCGCGCTCGGACCGCTCACCCTGACCACCGGCAGCCTGCTCGACGGGCTGGCGCTCGGGATCCGCCTGGTGGCGATCGCGCTCGCCGGCGTCCTCGCCCTGGCCACCACCGATCCCACCGACCTCGCCGACGCCCTGTCGCAGCAGCTCCGCGTCTCACCCCGGCTCGCCGTCGGTGCGCTGGCAGCCATGCGGGCGCTGCCCATCCTCGCCGCCGAGTGGCAGACGATCGGCCTCGCGCGGCGAGCACGGGGCGTGGATGCCGGTCGCTCTCCGATCGCCGCCGCGCGCCTGTTCGCCGGTCGGCTGCTGGCGCTCCTGGTGGCGGCGATCCGACGCGGGACGCGAATGGCGCTGGCGATGGAGGCCCGGGGGCTGGGTGCCCGGGACTGCCGGACCGTCGCCCGTCCGCAGCGGATGCGACGCAGCGACTGGATGCTGGTCGGAGGCGGGCTCCTGGCGGCGGTCGTCGCCAGCGCCGTGTCGCTCGCCCTCGGCAGCTGGCGCTTCCTTTTCGCGGCGGCCTGAGGCCGCCGGCGCTCTCGGCGGTCAGGCCGGCGAGGCCACTCCCTCGAATGGCGCGAGCCAGGTCGGCGGGTGCACGGCGAGGTAGCGGCGCGGGTCGAAGGGCTCCAGCGGCAGGGTGCGGGCCTCGCCGTCCGCGATCAGCTCCGCCAGGAGCAGCCCCAGGATCGGCGCATAGGGGGCGCCGTGGCCGGTCAGGCCGCAGGCGAGGTAAGCGCCGGGGACGGCCGTCCCGTCGGCGGCCGGCAGCGGGCCGGCCATGGGGATCTCCAGGCTCGCGAAGTCGAGCAGGCCCGCCCAGCAGCGCACGATGCGGGCATCGGCCAGCGAAGGATGCATCCGGCCCAGCAGCCCGGCCAGCAGGGGCGGAATCGACCGGGCGACCGCCATCGAGTAGGTGCCGATCCCCTGCTGCTCGTCGGCCGCCGCGAAGCCGCCGATCAGCACCTCACCGGTCCGCATCTGGCGCCAGTACTCATTGCACTGGTTCGTCTCGAACCCCGCTGAGAGGAGCGGCGGCAGCGGCTCGGTGACGCAGACGTGCTCGCGGATCGGTGTCAGGTTGCCAGCCGCGTGCGGCACGAGGGCGGGGGTCCAGGCATTCGTCGCCAGCAGCACCGCCCCGCTGGCCACCTCCCCGTGCGAGGTGGCGACCCCCGCGGTGCGGCCGCCGCGTGCCAGGAGCCGCTCGACGCGCACCCCCGTCGCCACCTGGCCACCCAGGGCGAGGGTCGCCTCCAGCAGGCTGTACACCAGCCGGAACGGGTTCAGCTTCGCGTCGCCCGGAGTCCACCTGGCGCCGATCACCTGCGCGCGGTCCACCGTCGGCGCGAGCTCCGTCAGCGTATCGGCGCCGATCAGCTCCACCTCCAGCCCCTCGGAGCGCTGGAGCGCCGTCATCCGACGTCCGTGCTCCAGCTGCGCCTCGTCTCGGAGCAGGTCCACCGAACCCGAGCGATCGAGGTGGATCCCGCCGGGCAGCTCGGCGTCGAGCTCGGCCAGCAGGTCGAGCGAGCGGGTGGTGTAGTCGAGAATCGAGCGCCCGCCCGACTCCTGGACCAGCCGGGTCACGCGCGGGAAGTGGCCGCCCAGGCCGGCGAGGGCCATCCCCGCATTCCTGCCGCTGGCGCCCCACGCCGGGGCGTTGGCCTCGATCACCAGCGGGCGCATCCCGAGGCGGGCGAGCCGGTAGGCGGCGGAGGCGCCGAGCATCCCCGCGCCCACGACCACCACCTCGGCGCTCGCCGGCAGCTCGGTCCGCGGGTCGCGGGTGAAGGGGACCGCGGCCGGCGGGGGGCGGAAGCGATCGGCCATTGGGTGGTGGAGTGTAGAGCGTGGCATGATCGGGTCTCGCCATGCCACGCCACCACGAGGTCCGCCTCCAGGCCGGTGAGATCGAGCTGGCCGGCACCCTCACCCTCCCCGACGGCCCTCCCCCCGAGGGGCGACGCGGCCGCTACCCGAACGCGCTGCTGCTCGGCTCGTGGCTGCCGCGCGACCGGAGCGGCGGCTGGGACCGGGCCCGGCATCCGGCCTGGTTTGCGCCATCCGGCGCCGCCGAGCCACCGGGACTGCTGGACCGCGTGGCCGACGCGCTGGCGGTGCACGGGGTCGCCTCGCTCCGCTACGACCCGCGTGGCTGCGGCGCCAGCGACGGCAGCTGGGAGGCGTCTGACCTGTTCACCGCCACCGACGACGCCCGCGACGCGCTCGCCCACCTGCGCGTTCGGCCGGAGGCCGACCTCGCCAGGACGGCGGTGGTCGGGCACGGCGAGGGAGCGGGCGTGGCCATGTCGGTGGCGATCGGGGACCCCGCCGTGGGCGCTCTCCTGCTGGCCGGGGCATCGGCCCGCAGCTTCCGGGACGTACTGCGGCGGGGCGTCGCCGCACGTTGGCGGGAGGGCATCGACCACCAGCATCCCGGGGTCGCAGCCCTCGACCGCTCCGCCGAGGAGCTGATCGAGCGCGCCGATCGCCACGAGCCGGGACACGTGCTGGCCGTAGGCACCCAGCGCGTCGAGCTGGGCCTCGCCCGCTGGCGCCAGGCGTTCAGCACGCCGCCGATGGCGCTGGCGACCATGCTCAACCGGCAGGTGATCCTGGTTCACGGCCGGCGTGACGCCTGGTCCTCGCCGGACGAGTCGGCCCTGCTGCGCGCCGCCCTCCGGCGCGACGGCCAAGGCCCGGCGCTGGAGCTCGTCGACGCCGGGCACGACCTGGCCGAGCTGCCCGACACCGTGCTCGATCGACTGGCCGGACAGGTGGCGGCGGCGCTGGCCGAGCCGCGCCAGCTGCCCCCGGTCCTGCTCGCCATCCAGGACGGGGACGCGTGATCCGCCGCGCGGTTGACGGTACGATGGCGACGAGATGATGGTCGATGGCACGCGGCCGGCGGTCGGAGAGCCGGCGCCGGAATTCGAGCTGACCGCCGAGGACGGGGAGGTGGTCCGCAGCCGCGGGCTGCTGGGTCGTCGCTACCTGCTCTACTTCTACGCCAAGGACGACTCGCCCGGCTGCACCGCGCAGGCGTGCGGGCTGCGTGACGCGTGGGGGCGCATCGGCGAGGCGGGCCTGGAGATCTTCGGGGTCTCGCCCGACACGGTCGACAGCCACCGTCGCTTCCGGGAGAAGCACGGCCTCCCCTTCCGGCTGCTGGCCGACCCCGATCACCGCACCGCCGAGGCGTACGGGGTATGGGCCGAGAAGCGGTTCGCCGGCAGGCGCTTCATGGGCAACGAGCGCACCAGCTTCGTCATCGGCGCCGATGGCCGAATCGAGGCCGTCCTGCCGCAGGTGAAGCCGGACCAGCACGTGGATCTGGTGCTGAGGGCGGTATCGGCGTGAAGGGACGGGACCGGACCCTCACCTGGACGCTGGTGGTGGCGGCGGTGGGGATCGGCATCCTGCTCGCCGTGCTGGGCCTGGCGGTCGTGCTGAGCCCGGAGCTCCGGGCGTGATCTGGATCGCGATCGCCGTCGCGCTGGTGCTGTGGCTCATCGGCCTGCTGCTCGAGATGGGCGCCATCGTCAACCTGCTGCTGGTGGCCGCCGCCGTCCTGCTCGTGGTCCAGCTCCTCAACGAGCGGTCCTCTCCCTGACGGTACGGTGGCACGCCACCTGCCTTCGCCGCCTGCAACACCGTTCACAGTGAGGAGCTCCAGATGCTCTGGACGATCCTGGTCATCCTGCTGGTGCTGTGGCTGATCGGCCTCATCGCCGAGATCGGGGGCCTGTTCATCCACATCCTGCTGGTGGTCGCCCTGGTCGTGCTCGTCTACAACCTGCTGACCGGCCGTAAGCCGATCTAGCCCCGCGCGAATCGCGACCCGCAAGCTGTCGCGACGCATCGGCTACGCTTCTGTCGGCGTGCCGAGCATCCAGCCCTTCCGCTTCCTCCACACCGGCGACCTCCACCTCGACAGCCCGTTCAGCGGCGTCGCGACGGAGGCGCCGCCCCAGGTCGTCGAGCTGCTGCGCGCCTCGACCGACGAGGCGTGGCGCAACGTGGTCCGCGCCGCGCTGGCGGAGGAGGTGGACTTCGTCCTGGTCGCCGGCGACGTGTTCGAGGCGGCCAGCCACAGCCTGCTGGCCCAGACGCGCTTCCGCGACGGGCTCGCCGAGCTCGCCGCGGCCAGGATCGGGAGCTTCGTGGTGCACGGCAACCACGACCCGCTCGACGAGCTGGCCTGGTCACCGTCGCTGAGCTTCCCGCCCCAGGCGCACCGCTTCGGGACCGAGCTCGCCGCCGTGCCGGTGGTGCGCGACGGCCGCGAGATCGCCCGGGTGTACGGAATCAGCTACCGGCGCGCCGTGACCACCCAGAACCTGGCCGCGCGCTTCCGCCGCGACGCGGACGCGCCGTTCGCCATCGGCCTCCTGCACGCAAACGTGGGGGGCCAGCCAGGACACGCCAACTACGCGCCCTGCAGCATCGACGACCTGCGCCGCTCGGGGATGGACTACTGGGCGCTCGGCCATGTCCACCAGGGTGAGGTCGTCCATCCCGCCGATCCGCTGGTCGTCTACTGCGGCAACCCCCAGGGTCGCGATCCGGGCGAGACGGGGCCGCGCGGAGCGTGGGTGGTCGACGTCGACGCAGCGGGCACGCCCTCGGCGAGCTTCCTCGCCTGCGACGTGGTGCGCTGGCGCAACGCCGAGCTCGACGTGGCGCGCCTGCCCGACGACGAGGCGCTCCAGCGCGCGTCGCGGGCCCTGGTCGGGGAGGCGATCGAGGAGGCCGAGGGACGGTCGGTGGTGATCCGGCTGCGGCTGACCGGCAGGGGCCCGCTCCACGCCTCGGTGCGACGTCCGGGGTACGTCGACGACCTGCGAAAGATGCTCAACGAGGAGAGCCCCACGGGGAGGCCGCTGGCCTGGGTGGAGTCGGTCGTGGCCGACACGCGCCCCGAGGTGGACCTCGCCGCCCGGCGCGCCTCGCCGGACTTCGTCGGCGACCTGCTGCGCACCGCGGCCACCGCGAAGCGGGCCGCGGCCACCACCGATCCGGAGCTGCACGAGCGGTGGCGAGACCTGCTGGAGGGCGCCATCACGCCGCTCTTCGACGAGTCGCCGCGCGGCCGCCGCTACCTGCGGGCGGCGCGCCCGGAGCTCGACGAGCTGCTCGGCCCGCTCCTGGACGAGGCGGAGGCGCTCGCCCTCGACCGGCTGCTGGCCGTCGAGGAGGCGCGCTGAGCCGATGCGCATCGGCCGCCTCGAGCTGGACGGGTTCGGTCGCTTCGCCGGCGCGAGCTGGGACTTCGACGAGGGGCTGGCGGTGATGGTCGGCCGCAACGAGGCCGGCAAGACGACCCTCCTGAACGCCATCCGCGCCATGCTCTTCGGCTTCGAGTCGACGCGCGACGGGCGCACCTGGTACCCGGCCCTGGCCGGCGGGCGCCGTGGCGGCCGGCTGAGCCTGGTCCGCGACGGGGGAGAGCGCTGGACCGTCGAGCGGCACGGCGAGCGGGGCGGCGCCGGGTCGCTGCGCGTTACTGCGCCCAGCGGCAACACGGGCGGACAGGAGACGCTGGATCGGCTGCTCGGAGGCGCGGATCGCGAGCTCTTCGGGAACGTGTTCGCCTTCGGGCTCGACGAGCTCTCTTCGCTCGGCAGCCTCTCGTCGGAGGCGGTGCGCGGCCGCATCTACGGGGCGGCCGCGGGCCTGGGCGCCACGAGCGTGCTGGACGTCGAGCGGGAGTTCCAGCGGGAGCAGGACGAGCTGTTCCGACCCGCGGGGCGCAACCCGATCCTGAACGCGCTCCTGGCCGAGCTGGACGAGCTGCGCACGAGGATCGCGGAGCTTGAGCGGCAGCCGGCGCAGTACGAGGAGCTGCGCCGCGAGCTGGCGGAGCTCCGCGAACGGAGCGCATCCCTCCACGCCGAGCGGACGGCCGCCCTCGCCAGCGCCGAGCGGCTGGCACGCCTGGCCGCTGCGCGTCCGCTGGCGGCGGAGATGGACCGGCTCGAGGCGGAGCTGGCCGCCGGCGACGTGTCGCTGGACCGGATCGGGTCGGAGGCGGAGGCCGAGATCGGACGCCTGGAGGCCGCACTGGCCGATGCCGCAGATCGGCTCGCCGATTTCGACCGACAGGTCGACGCGCTGCACACCAGCCGTGAGTCGTTGCACCCGGACGAGCGGCTGGTCGACGCGGCCGCGCAGATCGCCGCGCAGCGCGACGAACGGCACGAGCACCTGTCCCGCCAGCGGGAGCGGGACGATGCCGCGGCCGCCGCCCGGCGGCACGCCGAGGCGCTCGAGGAGGTGTGCCGGAGGGTCGGGGGCTGGAGCGAGTCAGCCCTCCTGGCCGTCGACGACTCGATCGCGGCGCTCGAGCACGTGCGCGAGGCGGAGCCGCGGCTGCAGGCGGCGGCGGAGGCGCGGGAGCGGACCGCCGCGCATGCCGCGCGGGAGCGATCGGCGCTCGAGTCCGACGAGGCTGAGCTCGAGGAGCCCGTCGACGTCACCGCGATCACGGCGCGGCGCGCGGCACTGGCCGAGCTCCGTGAGCTGGAAACGCAGGCGGCCCGCCTCGACGAGCGCGAGCGGGGTCTGGCGGCGCTCGAGGCGTATGCGGCAGGAGGGTCACCGGTGGGCTCCACGCGACGGCCGCCCCGTTGGCTCCCGCCGCTTGCGCTGGCGCTGGCGGGCGCGTCGCTGGTGCTGGGCGGCGGGCTGCTGCCGGTGCCGCCCATCGCCGGTGGAGGCGCGGCGCTGGCCGGCGCGCTGCTGCTGGCGGTGGCGGCCTGGCTGGGCGTGCGGGCCGTCGGCCCCCCGGCGCACCCGGCCGCCCACGGCGGGCAGCTGCCGGTCCCCGCGGAGCGCGAGCGGCTGGATGGCGAGCGCCAGGTGCTGACCGCTCGCCGAGCGGAGCTGCTCCGCGCCGCCGGCCTGGGCGACGACGCCGGGTCCAGGGAGACGGCCGCGGCCGAGGGGGAGCTGGCAGCGGCGGCGGTGCGCGCGGCGGACCGGGGTGCCCGGGCCGAGCGGCTCGCCGAGCGCCGGCGGCTGGTGGCGCGGCTCGAGGCGGAGGCGGCCGCCGCGGTCGGGGAGCACGAGACCTCCGCACGGAAGTGGGACGCGT
>CAYXZN010000034.1:0-14932 GCA_964469325.1 uncultured Steroidobacteraceae bacterium | reverse complement strand
TCCATCGTGCCGTAGAGCTGCCCACCCGGTTCGTAGTCGACCGACTGGAGGGTGGTGTACCGCAGTTCGAGGTCGCAGAGCTTGGAGAGCTTCACGCTCCACCCCTCTCGCCTCCGCAACAACTTCGCGACGGTCTCCACGAGCGCCACGTCCGCGGAGCAAGCCTGTGGCCGACCGCAGTCGGTCGACGGGAGCCGCTTCGTGCAGAGGGCGTGCCGCCCCGGGGCCGAGTGAACCAGGATCGTCGCTGCCTACCCGCGGTGGCGCACGGCTGGCTGCTGGGACTCGCGGCGACAAAGAGCGAGAAGGTGTTCTGGTCAGGGCGAGAGGATTTGACCCCGGCAGGTACCACCTGTCGGATAGTCGTACCAGCTCCGATCGTGGTCGCGATACTCGCCGCATGAGAGGCGAGCTTGACTCATTTCTGCCGTAAGCACGTAGCGTGAGGCCGCGGCAGGATCATCGGCGACGATGACGAGGATGCATCTCGACGAGCGCGAGATCGACGAGCATCTCGTGCGTCGTCTACTCGGGGAACAGTTCCCGGTGTGGGTTGACCTGCCGGTCCGCCGGGTCGAGCCAAGCGGCACCGTCAACGCCATCTTTCGTCTGGGCGAGAACCTCTCGGTCCGGCTGCCGCGCCGACACGGGCCGGCGGACCCAGAGAGCAAAGAGTTCGAGTGGCTACCGAGGCTGGCCCCGCTACTCCCCGTCGAGATCCCGGTTCCCGTCGCGATGGGACGTCCGAGCGACGACTATCCCTGGTACTGGGAGATCCATACTTGGGTTGAGGGCAGCACGCTCCCAGTCGAGGAGCTAGACGTGATTCAGGCCGCTCGGGATCTCGCAGGGCTCGTCGGCGCCCTCCAACAGCTTGATCCAGCAGGCGCGCCGCCAGGCCGCGGCATTCCGCTGGCGGAGCGCGACAAAGAGATCCGGCCCCGCCTGTCGAGGCTCGGCGAACCGACGGTCACCGCGGAGTGGGAACGTGCGCTCGCCGCGCCGGTCTGGGACGGCCCGCCGGTCTGGCACCACGGCGACCTCGATGCGCGCAACTGGCTTATCCGTGGCGCGCGCATCAGCGGTGTGATCGACTGGGGCTCGATGGGCGTCGGTGACCCGGCGTGCGATGTGATGGTCGCGTGGAAGCTGCATTCGCCTGCTGCCCGAGATGCATTTCGCGAGGCGTTGCCGGCCGATGATGCAACGTGGGAGCGGGCGCGAGGCTGGGTTCTGTCGCAGGCGGTCGCGGCGCTTACCTATTACACGCCGAAGAACAATCCGAGTCTGTATCGCGAAGCCGAGAGCTGGCTCGACCTCGTGCTGTCAGAACGTGAGTAGGGCGATTCGCCGTCGGCGAAAAGTTGGGACTGGTCGGGGCGAGAGGATTTGAACCTCCGACCTCGTCGTCCCGAACGACGCGCGCTACCAAGCTGCGCCACGCCCCGACCGAAACGGCGGCCACCGAACGGCCGCTCGTGAAGCGAGCGCAATCGTACCAGCCGTGGGGTATTGGGTCCAACGAGCCGATGTGCTAGAGTCGCGCGGACAACGCCGCGGGACGCGGCACACATTTCACCGGCGGCGACACGACACTCCTCTCACGGTCTCTCGCGAGAAACGGGTCGCGAGAGCCGCCTGAGCAGGAGTTTCTTTTTCGAATGCTTTCCTACACCGACAAGGTCCTCAGCTGCGCCGATTGCGGCATCGAGTTCGTCTTCAGCGCCTCGGACCAACAGTTCTACGCGGAGCGCCAGTTCAGTGAGCCGCGCCGATGCCCGAGCTGCCGCGCCCTTCGCAAGGCGCAGCGCAACGAGGGTGGCGGCAGCTACGCCGGCGGCGGCGGCTACGGTGGCGGTGGCTACGGTGGCGGCAGCCGCGGCCCCCGCGAGATGCACAGCGCCACCTGCGCCAACTGCGGCAAGGAGGCCCTCGTCCCCTTCCGCCCCACCGGCGCCCGCCCGGTCTACTGCTCGGACTGCTTCCAGACCCAGCGCTAGACCGATGCGGCGGCGAGGGAGGAGTCTCCTCGCGGCGCTCCGTCGCCTGATCGACGAGGCCCTCCCCCGCCCGCCCGACCAACCCCGCGACGACCTGCCGCCGCTCCCCTCAGACGAGGAGGCGCGGCGGCGGCGTTTGCGGCTGAGGATCCACCTGCTCGAGAAGCGCGGCAAGGTGGCTACCGCTAGCCACGCCGCGGCGCCATCTGACCGCGAGATATTCCTGGCAGTGCTGAACGGACGTGCGAGTGCCGTCTCACGCAGGATTTCAGCACCCCCAGGACTGAGACGCCACGCGAGACTGGCCTCGCGCAGGATTTCACCACTCCCGGTGCTCACAGACGGCGGGAGGCCCGCTACGCGCCGCCTGGGATTCCTGGCAGGAATCGGAGCGGGCGGGAAGACGCCCTCGCGCCCGGTGTGAGCACTCCGCGGAATCAACGCCGTCGCTCGAGCGCGACTTAGCGCATGAGGCGCCGATGCGGCCTCTCGCCCGTCCAGCCTGGCCGTTTCCCCAGCTTGTGAGGGCAGCGGCCACCGAAACGGCTGATCGGGCCGGCCAACGCAGCTTCCCTGGCCGATAGCCTCGGCTGGTGACGGCTCCGGCCACCGAACACACCGAACGACGACCGGAACGGCGTGAGCGCGCCGTCCTTAAACTCCCCGGCCATGGGCCCGAGCCAGCCGACCGCGCCGAGCGCCACGACCGAGGGTGGCGAGGCGGTCGAGCCACGCGCCGACCAGCGGCGGATCGACCTTGAGCTGATGGGCGAGATCCTCGCCCTCAAGGTCGCGCTTTTCACCTACGGGGCGATCGTGCTGGCCGTCATGTCGGTCGGCAGCGGGTCGCCGCTCGACGCGCTGACCGCCTGGAACCGCTGGGACACGCCGCACTACCTCGACCTGGCGCAGCACGGCTACCAGGCGCCGAACACCGGACCCGGCGAGGTCCACCTGTTCATCGTCTTCTACCCCCTCTTCCCGGCGCTCATCGCCGCGGTCTCGACGCTGCAGGTCGACCCGTTCATCTCGGCGCTGCTGGTCTCCGGGGTGGCCAGCCTCGCCATCGGCCCGCTGCTGTACCGGCTCGTGGCCATCGAGGAGGGGCACGCGGTGGCGTGGCGCGCGGTCTGGTTCTGCTTCCTGTTCCCGACCGCGTACTTCCTGCATATCGGCTACACCGAGTCGCTCTTCCTGGCCCTGGTCATCGGCGCCCTGCTGGCGGCGCGGACCAACCGCTGGCTGCTGGCGGGCGTCATCGGCGCCCTGGCCACCGCCACCCGGGTGAACGGGCTGGTGCTGGTGCCGGCCCTGGCGGTCGAAGCGGGCCTCCAGTGGTGGAGCGCCGACGAGCGCAGGCTGCGTCCCGAGTGGGCGGCCATCGCCCTGGTGCCGGCCGGCTTTCTCGCCTACCTGGCGGTGAACCAGGCCGTGGCGGGTGACCCGCTCTCTTTCCTGGAGGTGCAGCGCGACCACTGGGCCAAGCAGCCGGCCTGGCCGTGGGAGGGGATCATGGGCACCATCGACGGCCTCGGGTGGCGGCAGGACGCGTTCATGGTGAGCTGGATGGAGCTGGCGTTCATCGGCCTGGGCGGAGTGGTGACGCTGGTCAGTGCGGTCCGCTTCCGTCCCACCTGGACGGTCTGGATGGCCGGCAACTGGCTCCTGTTCGTCAGCACCGCCTTCATCCTGTCGGTGCCGCGCTACTCGCTGGTCCTGTTCCCGATCTTCGCCTGGTTGGCGGTCCTCGCCCGGCGACCCGCGGTCGGGGTCGCCATCGGGCTGGCGTCGGCCATCGGCCTGGGCTTCTTCGCCGCCCAGTTCGTGCTCGGCCGATGGGCCTTCTGATGCGCGTTCCTGCTCTGATGCAGGTTTCTGCGCCGATGCTGGCGCTGCTCGTCCTCCTGGTCGCCGCCTGCGCTCCCGCCCCGACCCCTGCCGCGACCACCTCGGCCGCGCTCCGGATCACCCTTGCGCCCGGGGGCGCCGCGCTCATCTGGGGCGACGGCCCGTACGGCGTGGTGCTGCTGCACGGGGCGGCGTACGACGCCGCCAGCTGGGAGCCGCAGGCGCGGGTGCTGGCTGACGACCAGATGCGGGTGCTTGCCGTCGAGGAGGTGACCGCCGATGCGCTGCGCGCCGCCATCGCGCACCTGCACGGCGAGGGGATCGAGCGGGTGGCCGTCGTGGCGGCGAGCGCCGGGGCCGCGGCCGCCTTCGAGGTCGGCGTCGCGGAGCCGGAGCTGGTCGACCAGCTGATCGTGGTGTCGGGGACCGGCAACGTCAGCGGGCTGGGCGAGTTTCCGAAGCTGTTCGCGGCGAGCGAGGGTGAGCCGGCGGCGGCCGATGCGGAGCGGATGGAGGGCGAGGCGCCCGGCGCCTGGAACGCCGTGCTGCTGGTCCCCGGTGATGCGCACGGGCAGGCGATCTTCGACTCGGAGGGCGGCGACGAGCTGCTGTCGGGAATCCTGCGCCGCCTCGGGGAGCGCCGCTAGCGCGTCGACGCATGGCCATTCCCACGACGGATACACCGACGGCTCCGGGCCTCTCCTGCCGTCGCGCCATGCCCAGGGCGAGTGAGACGACGGCACGAAGCCGGCTCTGCCGCAGGCTGATCCTCCAGGGGAATAACTCACGGTGGGGGGCGGCGAAGACGAGAGGCGGACACAGCAGTGTCCCGAAGGAACCGCGGCGACCGTTGAGGTGATCTCGGGTCTGCCAACTGCCCCTTCGGGACGCCTCTAGCATGCCAGCCCGGCACCGCTCCCCGCAAGGGGTCTTGTCCACGAGTTTCCGCGGGATCCGTGCGCTTATCCACAGGCCATCCCCGGGATGTTGCCGTGAGTGGCGACCGGGAGTGGCGCAACGCCAGCGTTCGCGCGACGCGCCCACTCTCAGAGCGGAGGCAGCTCCACCACCTGGGCGAGGCGGATCCCGGGCACCGAGCGCAGCTGGGCGAGGAGCTCCTGGGGCACGGGGTCGTCGACCGAGACGAACATCATCGCCTCGCCGTGCGCGGAGAGCCGCGACAGGTCGAGGGAGCTGATGTTGACTCGCGCCTCGGCCAGCGCCGTCCCGACCGCGCCGACCACGCCCGGGCGATCGTGGTGCCGAGTCACCAGCATCGTGCCCGCCAGCTCGGCCTCGATCTCGAAGCCATCCACGTCGGCGAGATGCGGCTTGCCGTGGGCGGTCGAGCCGGCCAGCCGGAGCAGCGGCTCCCCGCCGGCCGGTCCCGCCTCCAGCACCACCAGGGACGCCCACGGGTCGGAGGCATCGGTCCGCGTCTCGGTGACGGTCAGGCCACGCTCCCGCGCCACCAGGTCGGCGTTGACCGCGTTCACGCGCTGCTCGGTGACCGCCTCCAGCAGGCCGGCCAGGGCGGCGGTGCGGATGGGCGAGATCTCGTAGGCGGCGATCTCCCCGGCGTACGTGAGGCTGACCGCGTCGAAGGGGGACGGGGCGAGCTGCCGGGCGAGGAGTGCCAGGCGCTTCCCCAGCTCCACGTACGGGCGCAGCCGCGGCGCCACGTCTGCGCCCACAGCGGGGGCGTTGACCGCGTACGGCGGGGTGATCCCCGCCAGGGCGGAGACGACCTGCTCGGCCATCTCCACCGCCACGCGGTCCTGTGCCTCCGCGGTCGACGCACCCAGGTGCGGGGTGAGCACCGTGTTCGGCGCGTCGCGGAGCGGGCTGTCGGGAGGCATCGGCTCGGTGGAGAAGACGTCCACCCCGGCCCCTGCCAGCTGCCCGGAGCGCAGGGCCTCCGCCAGCGCGCCCTCGTCGACGATCCCACCCCGCGCCACGTTCAGCAGGACGGCGCCCGGCTTCATCGCCTCCAGCTGTCCGCGCCCGATCATTCCCCGCGTCTGCTCCGTCAGCGGCGCGTGGATGGTGAGCACGTCAGACCGATGCAGCAGCTCCGGGAAGCCGACCTGCTTCGCCCCGTGCTCGCCAATCTGCTCGGCGGTCAGGTACGGGTCGCAGGCGAGGACGCGCATCTCGAACGCGAGCGCCCGCCTGGCCACCTGGCGCCCGATCTTCCCCAGGCCGATGATCCCCAGCGTCCGCCCCCGCAGCTCGTTGCCGGTGAAGCGCTGCCGATCCCACTCGCCGGCGCGGAGCGAGGCATCGGCGCCCGGAACGTGGCGGAGGAGGGCGAGCATCAGCGCCATCGTGTGCTCAGCGGCCGCGATGGTGTTCCCGGTCGGGGCGTTGACGACCATCACGCCGGCGCGCGTGGCGGCCTCCAGGTCGATCCGGTCGATCCCCACGCTCGCCACGCCCACCACCGACAGCTTCGGGGCGCCGGCGGTCAGCAGCTCGGCGTCGATACGGGTCTGGGAGCGGACCACCAGCGCGTCGTATCCGCCCTCGGCCAGCAGGGCGAGCAGCTGGTCGCGCGGCAGCCCGGTCCGGAGGTCCGTCTCGTGGTGCGCGGCGAGGACGTCGATCCCGGCGGCCGCCACGGGCTCGACGACGAGGATGCGGGCCATCGGGGCGAGTGTAGCCGGGCGGAGGGCCGCCCGAAGGGGTGCCGCTCGGCAGGCGAATCGGCGCACAAAGAAACGCCCGGAGGAACCCGCGCGACCCGTTGATGCAATCTCGGGATCTGCCGCTGGCCCCTCCGGACAAGACGGAGGTTAGCCCGCGGCGAGTGCGGGCGGCAAGGGGACTACTCCACGACTTTCCCGCCGATCGCGTGACTTTTCCACACCTCGTCCCCGATGGATTGGCCGCACCCGGCTCGCGCAGGATCAGTAGGCGCAGTGCTGGCAGTCCTCGCGCGTAACGTTTCCGGGACGGAGCGTGAGGTAGAAGGTGTGTGGATGGACGCCGTGCCGCCGACGAGGGCCGAGCAGCGACCAGCGAGACGGGGGCCCTTACCCGCTCTCGCGCTCGCCGGCTGGGTCGCGACCGTCGCCGCGTCCGGGATCGCCGTCGCGCTCAGGATCGCGAGCGGCGCGCCCATGGTCGAGAACCGGTTTCAGTTCGGCGACGCGTCCATGGCCGGCATGGTCGTCCTGAATCTCACCTTCGCCAGCGTCGGCGCCCTGGTCGCCTGGCGCCGGCCGACGCACCCGATCGGCTGGCTGCTGCTGGCTTCCGGCCTTGTCTACGCGATCTCGATCGCGGCGGGGGCCTACGTCTCGTTCGAGGTCACCGCGGGCGCAGCGCAGGCCGGTCCGGCGCTGTGGGCAGGGGTGGTGGCCGACGCCAGCGCGTACCTCGCCCCCTTCCTCATGTTCTGGGTGGTGCTGATCTTCCCCGACGGGCGGGTGCCACTCCAGGGCTGGAGGCGCTGGCGAGGCCGTTTCCTCGCCTACCTGGCGGTGACGAGCGTGCTGCTCCTCGTCCGTCCGGGGCATCTGTGGCTCTACCCGCAGCTCGAGAATCCGCTTGCGGTGCCGGCGCCGCTGGCGGCCGTCACGCAGACGGCGATGCTCGTCCTCCTGACCGGTGGGCTGATGGCAATCACGGCCGCCGTTCCGATCTTCCTCCGGCGCGTACGGCGAGCGCGGGGTGTCGAGCGCCAGCAGCTCAAGTGGTTCGCGGTCGCGGGCATGGCATGGATCGCCGCGCTGTTCCTGTCCTTCATCACCGCGGCGCTGCCCGGCAGGGCTCTCCTGGGCGAGCTTCCGCTCACCGCCTTCCTGCTGGCCGCGTCGCTGATGCCGATCGCGATCGGCGTCGCGATACTTCGGCACCGCCTCTACGACATCGACCTGATCATCCGCCGGACGCTGAGCTACGCGGCGTTGACGGTGATGCTCGCCGCGATGTACGCGGCATTGGTGCTGGTGCTGCAGGTCGTCCTCGCGCCGGTCACGCAGCAGAGCTCGATCGCGATCGCCGCGTCGACGCTGGCGGTCGCGGCGGTGTTCCAGCCGGTTCGTCGCCGTATCCAGCGCAGCGTCGACCGCCGGTTCTACCGCTCCCGCTACGATGCCGCGCGCACCATCGAGGCCTTCAGCGCGCGTCTCCGCGAGCCGGTCGACCTGGAGCGCCTCAGCGGCGAGCTGCGCGCCGCGGTCCAGGACACGATGCGACCCGAGACGATCTCGATCTGGCTGGCGCCACGAGGTGAGCCCTCAGCCCAGGACGCCCGATAGCGCGGCCCGTGCGGCCCAGTAGCCGCACATGCCGTGGACGCCGCCGCCCGGCGGGGTGGCGGAGGAGCAGATGAAGAGGCGCGGGTTGGGCGTGGTGTAGGGGTTGAGCCGGACCGCGGGGCGAGTGAAGAGCTGGCGCAGGTCCTGGATGCCGCCGTTGATGTCGCCGCCGACGTAGTTGGCGTTGTAGCCCTCCAGCTCCGGCGCGCTGAGGGTATGGGTGGCGAGCACGCGATCCTGGAAGCCGGGGGCGAAGCGCTCGATCTGCGCCGTGATCGGCTCGGTCATGTCGGCTTCCGAGCCGTTCGGCACGTGGCAGTAGGCCCACAGCGTGTGGCGACCAGCTGGGGCCCGGGTCGGATCGAAGAGGGACTGCTGGGCGACCAGGACGAACGGGCGCTCCGGGACCTTCCCACGAGCCACGGCCCGCTCGGAAGCGGCGATCTCCGCCAGTGTTCCGCCCAGGTGCACCGTCCCGGCCCGCCCGCAGCCCTCCGCCCGCCACGGAACCGGCCCGTCGAGCGCGTAGTCGATCTTGAAGACACCCGGCCCGTACCGGTAGCCCTCCAGCTGGCGCCGATAGCGCGACGGCAACTCGTCACCGGCGACGGCGAGAACCTGGCGCGGGGTGAGGTCGAACAGCACCGCTCGGCTGGGCGGTAGATCGGCGAGCCCGCGGACCGAACGACCGGTGACGATCTCGCCGCCCAGCTCCCGCAGGTGAGCCGCCAGCGTGTCGACGATGGCCTGGGAGCCGCCGCGCGGCATCGGCCAGCCCACGGCATGGGCCGTCATGGCCAGGGTCAGGCCGAAGGCGGCGCTGATCGGCTGCTCGAGCCGAAGCATGGAGTGCGCCGCCATCCCGGCGAAGATGGCCCGCGCCCGGACGCCGCGAAACCGGCGCCGAGCGAGCAGCGTGGCGGGGAGCAGCGCCTGGAGCCCGTAACGCGCCATGGCGAACGGGTGGCGGAGCGGGCTGAGCCGGAAGGGTCCCTGGATCTCGCGGATGATCATCCGCGCGTCGGCCGCCAGCGGACCCATCAGCCGCCGGTACGCGTCGGCGTCGGGGTCCAGCGTGGCCGCCGTGGCGTCCACCGACCGCTCGAGCAGCGCCACGCTGCCGTCGTCCAGTGGGTGGGCCAGCGCGGCCGGCGGGTCGATCCACTCCAGGCCGTGCTCCGCCAGCGGCAGCTCCGCGAAGAGCGGCGACGCCAGCGCCAGCGGGTGGATGGCCGAGCAGACGTCGTGGCGGAAGCCGGGGAGGGTCAGCTCCGCGGTCCGCGACCCCCCGCCGATGGTGTCCGCCGCCTCGACCACCAGCACAGAGCGGCCGGCACGGGCCAGCACGATGGCGGCGGCCAGGCCGTTCGGCCCGGCCCCGACCACGACGGCGTCGTATCGGGCGGCGTCGCTCATGACGCCACGGTAGTTGATCTGGGGCTTCGCGAGGGGGCGGGGATCAGCGGGCGCGGATGCGACGGATCGGCCAGGCCAGGGTGTAGAGCATCGACCGGAAGGTGGCGTTGTGGCGGACGTTGCCGACGTGCCGCCACTGGCGCCGGGCGTCGACGCAGACCACCTCGCTGGTGGCGGTCGCCTCCACCCCGAGGTGGGCGGCCAGGTTGCGCAGCGTCTCCAGCCAGAAGCGGTTGTTGGCGCCGTGGCCGCCGAACGTCAGCGCCAGCTCGAAGAGCGGGTCGCTGGCACGCTCCAGGGCCTGGGCCTGGGCGACCACGGTGCCATCGGCGTCGCGGTAGGCGCTGAAGGTGATCCAGGCGGCCAGGACGTGCCCCTCGGGGTTCATGAAGGTGAACGACTCGTCATCGGCGTAGAGGACCATCACGCCGGTGTGGAGCTTCATCGGCCCTGCCGGGGAGACCGACAGCAGGGCGACCTCGCCGGGGCGGATGCCGGAGAGCGGGGCGTAGAAGGTGTTCCCCTTCGGCCAGAAGCTCGGAAAGTGCTCCTTCCAGGCGGCAACCACATCGGCCGGCGACAGGTCGCTGCCGGCCAGGCGGACGCGGAAGGTCTTCTGCCACATCTTGCCGAAGCCCTGGAGCGGCCCGGCCAGTCGCCGTCCCTGGACGGTGGAGGCGAGCGCGCCGGCGGGGATCTCGCCGACCTTCAGAGCGCGAACGGAGGGTGCCCAGGCGGCGGCATCGCGCGACGCTGGAGGCGGCGCTGGGCTGGGCGGAGGCGTGGCGGCTGCCTGTGGTTCCTTTGCGGCGGTCATGGTGGTGCTCCGTTCCTAGGCGCCCGCGGCGGCGACCGCGTCGCTCTCGCTATCGTGGATCGTGATCGCCTCGTCGAGGCGGGTCAGCTCGAAGATCTGGCGGTAGTGGTCGTTCAGCCCGTAGGCCAGCACCCGCTGCCGCTGACGGTTGGCGCGCACCAAGAGCGTGACCAGCAGCCCGATGCCGGTGCTGTTCATGTACTCAAGGCCGCTGAAGTTGAGGATGACGGCTCGCGTGCGCTCGCCGCTGGCAGCGCCGTAGGCCTCCATCAGGGGCCCCTCCGACGCCGCGGTGATCTCCCCCGAGACGTCGATGATCGCGGTCTGCTCGCCCGCTCCGCGGACGTCGAGGGTGCTGGCTGCCTGTGACACTGCGTTCCTCCCGCCTCCGGCCTTACGCGACGGCGCTCTGCTCGTCGCTGTGGATGGTCATGAAATCCGACAGGCGCGTGATCTCGAAGATCTGCCGGTAGTGGTCCGACAGGCCGATGGCGACCACCTCGCGGTGGTCGCGGCGGGCCTGCGCCAGCACCCCCACGATCAGCGCGATGCCGGTGCTGTTGATGTAGGTCACGTCCGCGAAGTTCAGGACGATCCGTCCCGGGGCCTCCGCAGTGGCGCGGCCGTAGATCGCGCTCAGACCCGACTCGGCGTCGCCATTGATCTCACCGGCCAGGTCGATCACCGGGGCTTCGCCGTTCCGTCTCACGGTCGCCTGGAACGTGTCGCTCCCCATCACGCATCCCCTTTCAGGTGGAGCACCAGCTCGACGGTGTGGTGCCGCTCATCGGTCGTCACGTGCATCGCGTCGACCATGTTCTGGATCAGGAACATCCCCCAGCCGCGCGGCGGCTGGGTGCCGGCCAGCTTGGCCTCGATGTCGGGTGTCTCGGTGATCGGGATCGGGCGCTCGCCGCCCTGGTCGGTGATCAGGACCTTCAGCTCCCCGTCCACGGTGAGCACGCGGACCGAGACCGGCAGCTCGGCGCGGTTCTGGTTGCCGTGCTCGATGGCGTTCATGGTCGCCTCCGAGACCGCCGTCTTGAGCTGCTCGACCCGAGCCGGATCGAGGCCCAGAGGAGCGACCGCCTCGGCAACCCGGCGCATCGCCTCGCGCTCGTTGCCCGGCTGGCTGGCCACCTCGAATTCGGCGAGGGTGCGAGTCGCTCCCTCGGGCGGCGCCATCGTGACCTGGGCGGTGTTAGCCGTCGAAGCGTCCGCATTGGCTTCCCATTGGAGGGTCACCAGCGTGATGTCGTCCTCCTGCTCCCAGCCGGGGCCGGTGAACGCCTCGAAGGCGGCCAGCACCCGCCCGATCAGGCCGGGGCCGCCGGCATCCGCGCCCACCAGCGCCTGGAAGCGCGGGAAGCCGAACATCTCCCGGTTGGCCCCGTGCGCCTCGGCAATGCCGTCGCTGTGCAGGAGAAGCTGCTGGCCGGGCGCGAGCTGCACCTCTGCCTCCTCGTAGCTCATCTCCGGCATCAGGCCGAGGGGCATGCCGCGGGCACGGATCTCGACCGCGCCATCCGCGCTGCGCAGGAAGGGCAGGTTGTGGCCGGCGTTGGCGAAGCGGAGCCGGCCCGTGGCCGGGTCGAGCACCCCGTACAGGCAGGTGACGAACATCCGGTCCGGGATGTCCGGGAAGAGGAGCTGGTTGACGCGCTCGAGCACCTGGCTCGGCTCGCTCAGGCGCTGGGCGGCCGCGCGGAGCAGGCTCCGGGTGGCGGCCATCACCATCGCCGCCGGGACGCCCTTGTCGGTCACGTCGCCGACCACGATCCCCAGCCTCCCGTCGCCCAGCTCGATGAAGTCGTAGAAGTCGCCGCCCACCGCGCGCGCGGGGCGGTAGTAGGCCTCGACCTGCCAGCCCGCCGGCTGCGGCAGCTCTCGTGGCAGGAAGTGCTGCTGGATCAGCTGCGCGACCTGCAGCTCCTGCTCCATGCGCTGCCGCTCGCGGGCCTCGGCCTCCTGTTGCCGCACCAGCTGCGCCACCCGCAGTGCGGGGGCGGCCTGGGCGGCGAGGTTGTCGAGCAGACGCCGATCGTCCGTCGAGTACTCCTGCTCGCTGAGGCGCGGCCCCAGGTTCAGCATCCCGATCAGCTCGCCCTGGCTGACCAGCGGCACGACCAGCTTCACGCCGGCCGCCTTCAGCGCCTCCTTGCCCGGGGAGTCGAGTTCGAGCGTGTCGAGGTCCACCGCGCCAGGCGCGGACTGAAGGTACGCGAGCAGCGGGTCGTTGTCCGCGATATCCACGTCGGGCGCCGGGCGCGCGGACGCGGGCTGGACGGCCTTGGGGGCCAGCGTGATCGCCGGCTCCCCGCGTCGGATCACCCTGCGCAACGTTCGGCTCAGGACTGTCATGTGCTCCTCGTTGTACGAGCGTGCCGTCTCGGTATCGTTACGAGAACAGGACCTGATGGCCAGCAACGCCCATCGATTCCCTGCGAGCTGAACCCCGGACCCCGCAGCGTGATGATGCTGAGCGTCAGCAACCAGGCTACGGTGACGCACCACGCGATCGGCCCGTCTCGGCGTGACTGGGGCGTGTTCGGCAGCCTCGAAGGTGGAGGGCGGCGTCACGGCCGCCCTCCCGGGTGGCCCAGGCGGTCCAGATGACTAGGGGCAGTCCGTGGGGGTTGCGATGCTTAGGACGATGCAATGAGCTGTTCGCCGTAGGTGGTGAAGAACCAGTCGACGCCATGACCGTCGCTGGCCTTGTCACCCCCGGTGTAGGCCGGGCTACGAGGCGATCACCCCCAGGATGCGCACTGTCACTGAGTCAACCCCTTCGTGGCAGGTGAACGGGCCCGGCGCAGATCGGACCTGAGCCAGACCGACGCAGAGGAAGGCTGCATGGCCTGTTGGGCCGCGCCGACGAGCTCATCGGTCACGCTTCCCAGATCAAGCTCGTCCCGAAGCCGGGCGCCGAACGCCTCTAGGGTTCGGGCGGCGTCATACCGAGACCGGTAGAACCGTCGATCCACACCTCGCTGGATGCGAGCCCGCAGCGGGCGGAAGAGAGCCGCTGCGGCGAGGGTGGCCACCGCCACGGCCAGCGCGTTCTGCTGGGTGAACGGGCTCAGCCCGGCCTGAATGAGGAGGACACATGCGATGTAGAACCCGCCCAGTCCGAGGCTCGTCGCGCTATAGACGAGGGTGCGCCGGATCACCACGTCCACGTCGAGCAGCCGATGACGCAGGATCGCGATCCCGATGCTCACGGGCAGCGCGGCCAGGGAGACTGTGAAGAGGATGTCGGCGAGCACGCTTGGTGGCTCACCTGGGTCGGATGCCGCGGTGACCAGGACGAAGGCGAGCACAACGAGCGCCACGGCGAGCAATAGCCACTTCACCTGCTGGCGCTCGTCGCCGGTGGCGCCCCTGAACCGCACGCCAACCGAGGCCGCCGATGCCACGATAGCGAGGACGAACAGTCCCCACCCCACGCCGGAAAAGTCGGCGCCCCCCAGCCACGCGATGCTGACCGGGTTCGCGACTCCCTCGAACGGCTCGAGATGGCCGGGTTCGAACGCCCAGGTGAAGGCGAACAGGCCGACGGCAAGAACCGAGAACCAGGCGACCGGCCGCCAGCGCCGGGAGGGAAGACGCCCGGTGGGGAAGAGCAGCGGCAGGAAGACGAGGGCCATCCCGAATCCTAGGGGAGCGAACCACGTGCCCAGCCATGCCACCGCGAGACCACCCGGAACGGCCGTAGGGCCCTCGGGCAGGGCGACCGCGGCGTAGCGCGGCGCCGCGATCCAGCCCTGCAGGAACAGGCCTCCTGCCGTCAGGACCCAGCCGACCTTATTGCCAGGCCGATGCCAGGCGATCAGCACCCCGGTCAGGGTGTATGCGAGAAAGAGCAGACTGAAAGCGCCGTCCACCAGGTGCGATCCGGCCGTCAGCGTCGGATGCTGGTCACTGGAAGTGAGCGGGAGCACGATCAGGGTGGCGATCTGGACCGCGACACCGAGCCCGGCCAACCCGACCCCCACGCCACGCCACCGAGACGGCCCGCGGCCCGTCACCGCCGCACTTCCCGCAGCCAGACCGATGCCGTTGTCGGCTGCATGGTCCGCTCGGCCACCGATCGCAGCTCATAGGTCAGCCGATCAAGGGCCACCTCATAGCGGAGCTGGACGCTGAAGGCCTCTACGGTGCGGGCGGCGTCGTAGCGGGACCGGTAGAAGCGCCGGTCGACCACGACCTGGATGCGTCGGCGAGCCGGCTGGAAGAGCGCCGCCGCGGCCAGGGTCGAGGCCGCCACCGCCAGGGCGTTCTCCTGGGTGAGAGGACTGAGCACCGCCTGGAGCACCAGGATCGAGGCCACGTAACCGGCGCCCAGGGTCGCCGTCAGGGCGCCGTAGACCAGGGTGCGGTTGATGAGCAGATCGATGTCGAAGAGCTGATGGCGGAGCACGGCGATACCGATCGCGATCGGCAACCCGAGGGCTGCGAGCGGAGCAACCGCAGTAACCACCTCGGCCAGCGGCGAGCCGAGTAGCTCGAGAACCCCGAAGGTGAGGAAGGTCGCAAAGAAGAGGGCGACGGCGTAGAAGAACCACTTCAGCTGCTGGCGCTGCACG
>CAYXZN010000033.1:0-15330 GCA_964469325.1 uncultured Steroidobacteraceae bacterium | reverse complement strand
TCTTTCGGGGTCGGAGGGCCCGCCGCTTACCCCGAAGTCGCAGATTCTGACGCCCAACGGCCAAGATGAGGGTCCAAAGGTCCGAAATGGGGTCCCTCGTTGGCCGGCTCCCTCAGCAGGTGAACCTGGCGGCCAAGATGCGGCGCTCTGGATACGGTTCGTTGGCCGATAGCCTCACCCGGTGACGATCAGAGCCGCGATCAAGCTGCGGGCCTCGGGTAGACGGTGCGACCCGCCCGCCGAAGCTCCGGACGGCGGCAGCTACGCTGGCCGTCCGGGACCGCCGCCGGGCTCGGGGGCGCGACCGTAGTGGGCGTTGAGGAAGCTGTCGATCTGGCCGATGTCGACCGAGTCGAGGTAGAGCAGGTAGCGCCACGAGGTCACGGCAATGGGGGCGTCGAAGTCGGTGCCGCTCCAGGGGGAGACGAGCACCTTGAACCGCTCGCCGCGCACCTGGCCGCGCACCCAGTTCTGGAGCTGGCCGATCTGGTCCGGCGACAGCTGGTCGGCCTGGTACCAGATTGCGATCCCGCCGTGCTCGAGGTTGTGGACCGCCTGCTCGACCCGCACCGGCGTTTCGTGGACGCCCCAGCGCGTCGGGGCGATGGCGCTGCTCCAGTGCTGGCCGGAGGTGGGCGGGTTCGAGGTGTAGCCCGTGCCCGGGGTGCCCTCGGGGATGTGGCTGCCGCCCGCGTCCGGCATCAGCTGCCCGACGGTCCCGCCGCCGCTGCTGGCGCCGATGGCCACCGCCACCACCGCCACCAGGATGGCGACCACCGCCAGCCCGACGATGCCCCACACCCGCCAGTCCACGGCGGTGCGGTCGTCGAGGCGGCGGGCGAGGGCTTCCTCGCTCGCTCGGGCCTGCTGTTGTCTCCTGCGCTTGGCCATGGACGCCACAGGATACCCAAGGTGCCGATGGCGCGCCGCGAACGGTCCTGATCCGGCAGCGCGGGGTGGCACCCGCCCTGCACGTTGCTAGACTTGCCGCCGGCACCGGGGGGAGCCGGCGGCTCTGCACCAACGCTGAGCGGAAGGAGGAGGATGACGCAGCGCGCTCCCCGCCGAGAGAACATCTTCGGGCTGATCCGCGAGCTCGTGTCGGGCAGCGTCGCGCTGCTGAAGCTCGAGGTCGAGAGCGCCAAGCAGGAGGCAGCGCAGGGAGGCGCGCACCTCCGCGCCGGAGCGGTCCGGCTGGGCATCGGCCTCGCCTTCGGCCTGCTGACGCTGATCGCGCTGGCGGCGCTGCCGATCGCGATCGTGGCCATCTGGCTGCCGCTGTGGGCGAGCGTCCTGATCTTCCTGGTGCTCTACCTGCTGCTCGCCATCCTGATGGTCTACCTCGGCATCCGCCGCGTCTCCGCCGCCAAGGAGAGCCTGTCGATTCCCGAGACGCGCGCATCGGTCCAGGAGGACGTCGCATGGGCGAAACGTTTGCTGAAACGCGAATGAGGGTCGAAGCCCAGCGTGCCCACCTGTCCGACACCGGCGAGCGGCTGAAGGCGCGGGCGCGACGGGCCGTCGACATCAAGGGCAAGTTCCGGGAGAACCCGGTGCTGTTCGCTGGGCTGGCGGCCGGCGCCGTCTTCCTGGCCGTGGGTGGGCCGATCCGCGTGGCCCGCATGGCCCGCCGTCGGCTGCGCCCAACGCCCCCGGAGCGAGCCTACGACGCGCTGCCGGGCGGCCTGCAGTCCTGGGTCGACACCCTCAGCGACCGTCTCGGCCCGCAGGCGGAGGACGCCCGCGACGCGCTCTCCCGGGAGCTGATCCGCTGGCGGCACGACCCGGTGAAGAGCAAGAAGCTGTCGAAGGAGATGGCCGAGCGGCTGGTGGAGGGCCCGCCGGGCCCGAGCCGCGCAGGCTGGAAGGCGTTCGAGGCGGCCGCGGCCATCATCACCGCCGCGCTGGCCCGCAAGGCGGTGGAACGGTTCCTCTCCGGTGAGCCACCGAGCGGCAGCCCGACCAAGGACGCGGCCAGCACCGCCGCCGCGCCTCCAGCGGCCGATCGGGGCGACCGCGAGCTCGCCTCCGCGGGACACAGCGAGTGAAGCGACTCGAGATCCGGACCGCGTTCGGCGAGGATCATCTGGGCGTGCCCCCGCGCTGACGCGGGCGGACAGCGGCCGCGGCCGCACGCGAACCAGTCACGGCCCGCCAGGATCTGGGCGGCCTCGTCAGCCGTGGACCGCTTCCTCGCGCTGCCGGTCCAGGAAATCGAGCGTGACCGCTGCGAAGAGTGGTGAGGCGCCGAGGTTGTAGTGGGTCAGGCCGGGCAGGATCGCCAGCGCGTGCCCACCCTTCGGCCGGCCCTCGCCCATCCAGCCGCCGTCGCGCAGGCCGCCGTCGAGCAGCTTGAAGGCCTCGACGTAGTGGGAGGGGGGTGCCATGTCGGCATCGGCGCAGACGAGCATCGTCGGCATCTCCAGGGCTCGGACCTCCTCGCTGAAGTCGAAGTCCCTGCTCATGTACGCGCCGATCTTGTCGAGCAGTCGGCCGAAGTCCTCGGGACGTGGCGCGACACGCTGGTAGAGCTGGTACATCGGCGTGTCCGTCATGAACTCGACCGCCGCTGCATTCACCTGCGCCTGTTGGGCGAGCATCTCCGCCGGGATTGCTTCACGCCGGATGTTCGTCGACGCCATGACCAGCCTGGCGACCTTCTCGGGGTACTTCACCGCGGTCCAGAAGGCGACGCCACCGCCCAGCGAGTACCCGACGAGGTCCGGCTTGTCGAGCCCGAGGTGGTCGATGAGCGCCGCCACGTCGTCGGCCATGAGCCGCATGTCGAGCGGTCGATCGACGTCGGCGGTGCGGCCATGCCCCTGGAGGTCGGGCGCGATCACCTGGTGGCGCTCGGACAGCGTGGGGAGGATCGGTCCGAACATCTCGCCCGAGCCGAGCCCGCCATGCAGCAGGATCAGTGGCCGCCCGCTGCCGTGCGTCTCGTAGTAGAGGTTGAGGCCGTTGACCGCAGCGTACGCGCCGGCGCCCTTCAGCTCGGTTGTCCAGTCGCTGGTCACCCTGATGCCTCCTCGTGTCATCGGTCGTTCTGGATACTGATGAGACCGGGCTTGCCCAGGCAAACTCATCGGTGAGCGCCCCTCACGCACTGTGCGTCCGAGCACGCAGGGGCCGATGTGGCCGCTATGGAGACCGCGTGGCGGCGTCAATCGGGCTCGGCAATCGGTAAGATTTGTGCTGGGCGAGTGGCGGAACGGCAGACGCGCCAGCCTTAGGAGCTGGTGTCGCAAGACGTGCGAGTTCGAATCTCGCCTCGCCCACCATCCCTCGCAGCCAGGAGATCCATGGTCACCGTCTCCGCTCGCCCTGAGCCCGGCTCCCGAGTGGTCCTCGAGATCGAGGTCCCACCGGCCGAGGTCGACCGCCACTTCGCCACCGCCTACCGCCACCTCGCCGAGCAGACCCGCGTGCCCGGCTTCCGTCCCGGCAAGGCCCCGCGGCAGGTGATCGATCGCTTCGTGGGGCGCGCCGGCGTCCTGGCCGAGACGATCGAGCACCTCGTGGCGAGCAGCTACGACGCGGCGCTCGACCAGTCCGACATCACCCCTGTCGACCAGCCGCAGGTGGACATCGATCCCGAGTCGGTGAAGGAGGGGAGCGCCGTCCGCTTCACGGCCACCGTCCCGGTGCGACCCGAGGTGCAGCTGGGCGCCTACACGGACTACCCGTTCGGGCTCGAGGTGCCGGAGGTGACCGACCAGGACGTCGACCAGGTGCTGGATGAGCTGCGGCAGCAGCAGGCGACCTACCGCCCCATCGACGACCGACCGGCGGCGACCGGCGACGTCGGGGTGGTGAGCTTCACCGGGACGATCGACGGCGAGCCATTCGAGGGCGGGTCGTCGGAGCGGATGCCGATCGAGATCGGCGCCGACCGGATGATCCCGGGCTTCGAGGAGCAGCTGGTGGGCCTGGCCAGGGACGAGGAGAAGGCGTTCGAGCTGACCTTCCCCGATGACTACCGGAACGAGGCGCTGCGCGGGAAGCGGGCTCGGTTCGAGGTGAAGCTGATCGACCTGCGCGAGAAGTTGCTGCCTGACCTCGACGACGAGTTCGCGAGGTCCGTGTCGGATGGGAAGGACCTCGACGGACTCCGGGCCGAGATCCGCGACGCCATGGAGCGCCGCGCCGCGGCGGAGGCGCGCCACCGGTACGCGGACCGGATCATCGACTTCGCCACCTCCAACGCCAGCGTCGAGATCCCCGACGTGATGATCGCCAACGAGGTCGAGATCATGCGCGACGAGCTGCGGGTGCGGCTGGCCCAGCAGCAGATCGGGATGGACCAGTACCTGGCCCTCTCCCAGCAGTCGCCGGAGCAGCTGACCACCGAGCTGCGCGAGCCCGCCGCGCGGCGGGTGAAGACGCTGCTCGTCCTGTCGGCCATCGCCGAGCGGGAGCAGGTCGATGCCACGGACGAGGAGATCGACGCGGAGGTGGCCACGCAGCTCGAGCAGGCGGGCGACTCGCCGCGGCTGCGCGAGTACCTCACCTCCAGGCGCGGGCGGGCGTACTTGCGGATGACGCTGCGCAACCGCAAACTCGTGGAGACCCTGATCGACCGATCCCTTCCTCCCCAGCCCGAAGCGGAGTAGCCGACCGAATGCTCGTCCCGATGGTGATCGAGAGCAGCGCTCGTGGCGAGCGCGCCTTCGACATCTATTCCCGCCTGCTCAAGGACCGCATCATTTTCCTTGGCGACGCGATCGAGGACCACGTCGCCAACCTGGTGATCGCCCAACTCCTGTTCCTGGAGAGCGAGGACCCCGACAAGGACATCCAGCTCTACATCAACTCCCCGGGCGGAGTGGTGACCAGCGGGCTGGCCATCTACGACACCATGCAGTACCTGAAGGCGCCGGTGAGCACCATCTGCATCGGCCAGGCGGCGAGCATGGGGGCGGTGCTGCTGGCGGCCGGGACCCCGGGCAAGCGGTTCGCGCTGCCCAACTCGCGGATCATGATCCACCAGGGGTCGGGCGGCTTCCGAGGCAACACGCCCGACGTCGAGATCCAGATGCGCGAGATGCTCCACCTGACCAACCGGATCATGAAGATCCTGACCGAGCACACCAGGCAGGACTTCGAGAAGGTGAAGCGGGACGCCGAGCGCGACTACTTCATGAGCGCCGAGGAGGCCAAGGCGTACGGAGTGGTGGACGAGGTCTTCGAGGCCGGCGCCGAGTCGCTGATCAGCCTGGCGCACGCCGCGGGCGGCTCGGTGCCCGAGGCGCAGGACACCGGCGACGGGGGCGAGAAGCAGCGCGCACCGGCCAAGAAGTAGGGGGCTGGACGCGCGGAGGGGAGGTGCTACCCTGTCGCCCGAGCCCCGTAGCCGTGAACGCCTGAACCGATGACCACCAAGAGCAAGGTCCCGTACCGCTGCTCGTTCTGCGGCAAGAGCCAGGAGCAGGTCCGCAAGCTGATCGCGGGCCAGGGCGTCTACATCTGCGACGAGTGCATCAACCTCTGCCAGGAGATCATCGAGGAGGAGATGCTCGAGGCGCCGCGCCCGAAGGCCGCCCCGGCGCCGCTGCCCAGCCCGCGCAAGATCAAGGACCAGCTCGACAACTACGTCATCAGCCAGGAGCGGGCCAAGAAGGTCCTGAGCGTCGCGGTCTACAACCACTACAAGCGGGTGAACGCGGGCCAGACGGTCGACGACGTCGAGCTCGGCAAGTCGAACATCCTGCTCGTCGGGCCGACCGGATCGGGCAAGACGCTGCTGGCCCAGACCCTGGCCAAGATCCTCGACGTCCCCTTCTGCATCGCCGATGCGACCAGCCTGACCGAGGCGGGCTACGTCGGCGAGGACGTCGAGAACATCCTGCTGCGCCTGATCCAGTCCGCCGACTTCGACGTCGCCAAGGCGCAGCGCGGGATCATCTACATCGACGAGATCGACAAGATCGCCCGCAAGACCGACAACCCGTCGATCACGCGTGACGTCTCCGGCGAGGGGGTCCAGCAGGCGCTGCTGAAGATCCTGGAGGGGACGGTCGCCAACGTGCCGCCGCAGGGTGGCCGCAAGCACCCCCACCAGGACTTCATCCAGATCGACACCACCAACATCCTGTTCATCTGCGGGGGCGCCTTCGAGGGCCTGGAGAAGATCGTCGAGGAGCGGGTCGGCAAGCGCTCGATCGGTTTTGGGTCGAACGCCCAGCGCCCCAAGGACGAGCGGCGCCGGCTGATGGAGCAGCTGATGCCGGAGGACCTGCTGAAGTACGGGCTGATCCCCGAGTTCGTGGGCCGGCTGCCGGTGGTGGTCAGCCTGGCCGCGCTGGCCAAGGCGGACCTGATCCGGGTCCTGACCGAGCCCAAGAACGCGGTCACCCGCCAGTTCTCCAAGTTCCTCAGCCTCGACCAGGTCGAGCTCGTCTTCACGCCCGAGGCGCTGGAGGCGACGGCCGGGCTGGCGCTGGACCGCAAGACCGGCGCGCGCGCCCTGCGCACCATCATCGAAGAGGCGCTGCTCGAGGTGATGTACGACATCCCCGAGCGGACCGACGTGCGAAAGGTGGTCATCACCGGCGAGACGATCGAGCACGGGCAGCCGCCGATGCTGGTCACCGAAACCGAGGAGTCGGCTCCGCGACGCCGCGGCGGCAAGGAACGCGCGGAAGAGTCCGCCTAGTCCCCGCCGGCCTCGCCGGCCTCGCTTCCATTCCCCGCGACCCGCTGGATGATCGTTCGGTGCGGGTAGGGGATCTCGATCCGCGCCTGGCCGAAGCGGGCCAGGATCCGGCGGCGCAGCTCCCCGGCAACGCCCCACTGCTCGGCGGGCCGCACCTTGCCGAGGATCTTCAGCGTCACGCCTGAGTCGGCCAGCTCGTCGACGCGCAGAACCCTGGGCGCCTCCAGGATCTTCGGCCCCCACGTCTCGTCACCCGCCAGCTCCTCCCCGAGCCGGTCGAGCACCTCCACCGCGGCGTCCAGGTCGCTCTCGTACGAGATCTGCACGTTCAGGTTCACGTTGGCCCACAGCCGGGTGAGGTTGGAGGCCACGCTGATGCTACCGTTGGGGACGGTGTGGACGATCCCGTCCAGGTCGCGCAGCACGGTGCGCCGCAGGCTGAACTCCTCGACCACGCCCGCCACACCGCCGATCTTCACTATGTCGCCCCGGCTGAACTGGTTCTCGGTCAGGATGAAGATCCCCGCCAGCCAGTCCTTCACCAGCGTCTGGGCGCCGAGCCCGACCGCGATCCCCACCACGCCCAGTCCGGCCAGCGCCGGCGCGATCTGGATGCCGAAGACCGACAGGATCATCAGGGTGATGACGATCACGATGACGACGGCGCCGATGCGGACCGCCAGCGACTGGACGGTTCGGATCCGCTTCTCCCGCTCCACCGCCCCCACGTCGAGGGTGGACGGCTCGGCCTCCTCCGCGTCGCGGGTCAGAATGCGGTCTGCCGCCATGCGCGCGCCGATGCGCAGGAGCTGGATCGCGACCAGGCCGACCAACACGATCAGCGCGATGTCGAACAGGGCTCGGGCGTCGAGCTCGAGATCGGGCATCGCCGCCGATGGTAGCAAGCGGACCGACCGGTACGAGTGGTGCACGAACGGGGGTACTTCCGGTCACGTCCGGTTTGGTGCGGTGGTTGGCTAGGATGGTGGCCGCATCGCGACGCGATCGCAGATGGAGGAACCGATGTCGTCCACGCCCCGCCGCGGGGGATTCCGGCTTCCGTGGTCCAGCGACGAGCCCGCGCCCGAGCCCGACGGAGGGCAGACGCCCGGCGAGACTGCCGGCGGCGAGGCGGCGGGCGCTCGCACGCCAGATCATGATCCGGCGGTCGAGTCGCAGGCTGTGGCCGCCCAGCCGGCCGAATCCCTCTCCGGTGCTGCCGGCGACGAGCCGCAGCCCGCCCCCGCACCTGCCGCCGAGGAGCCGCAGGCCGTCCCCGCCGCGGAGGAGTCGAGCGAGTTCCTGTCGAGCCTCGTCTCGGCCATGCGCGACGTTGCCGACGAGGCGCGCCGCGCCACCGTCGAGCAGCTGCGCCACGACCTGGAGGCCCGCGTCAGCGAGCTGACGGAGCGGGCCGGCAAGCAGGCCGAGGAGCTGCACCGCTCGAGCGACTCGGACCTGGCAGCGGTGGCGAAGTGGGAGGAGGCCGAGATCGAGCGCATTCGGGCCGAGTCGGCTCGCCGCGCAGAGGCACGCCGCCAGCAGCTCGCGGAGCAGCTGGCCGACAACGAGCATCGGACCGACTCCGCCATCGAGATGCTCCGCGCCCGGGTGAGCGAGTACGAGCGCGAGCTGGATCGGTTCTTCGCCGACCTGGGCTCCATCGGCGATCCGGCGGCCTTCGTTGCCGCCGCCAAGCGGATGCCCCGCTCGCCGGTGCTGCCGACCCAGGGGCCGGTGCCAGCCACCCCGACACCTTCCGCCCCGCCACCTTCCGTCCCGACGCCTGCGGCTCCCAGGCCGTCCGACGCCGAGAGCCCGGAAGCGACGCAGGGCGCCGTGGGTGAGGCGCCGGCCGACGAGCCTGCCGCGGCCGAAGCCGCCGGAGCGCCGGAGGCTCCAACCGCCCAGGACGCCGGCACCGACGAGCCCGCCGCGGCCAACGACGCGGGCGAAACCGCCGACCTGCCCAGCGCCTCGGCGGAGGCCGACCGGGACGCGGCCCTCGAGGCGCGCCTGGCCGCGCTGGATGCCAGCCTCGCTGCCGCCGGTGGCGCCCCCAGGGCCGCCGAAAACGCCGCCAACGGCAGCTCGGACGCGTCGACCTCGGTCGTCGTGAAGGGTCTCGGCAGCTTTGGCGCCATCACCACCTTCAAGCAGAGCATCGAGCGGCTGGCCGGCGTCCGATCGGTCGCGCTCAGCCTGGGTCCGACCGGGGAGTTCGTGTACCGCGCCATCCACGATCCGGCCTACGACCTCTCAGAGGCGCTGCGCGCCCTCGAGCCGAGCGCCGACGTCGAGCGGGAGGCCGACGGCACGGTGCGCCTGACCATCACCCGCAGCCGCTGATCCGCGGGGGGCCGTCTCTCGCACCCGGGTGCTACACTCCCGGGCACGGCGCTGACCGTGAGGAGTACCTCCCGCACGGCCACCAGAGAGGACGGGTCACCGGCTGCGAACCCGTCCGGAGACGAGGGAGGGAAGGTCGCACGCGAGCCGGCCGGGTCCGCCCGATAGCGCGGGAACGAGGGCTCCGTCCGTGGCGGAGCCGAACGAAGGTGGTACCACGACCCGTTCGTCCTTCGACGAGCGGGTCTTCTGCGTTCACGGGAGATGAAGGAGCCGATGTCGAGCCGATCGCCCACCGCCCAGCTGGCGCCTCGGTACGACGCCGCGGCGGTCGAGCCGGGGATCTACGAGCGCTGGCTGGCCAGCGGCGCCTTCACGCCGGCCGCCGAGTCGCCGCCCGGCGGGGAGCGCTTCGTGATCATCCAGCCGCCGCCGAACGTGACCGGGGCGCTCCACCTCGGGCACGCCCTGACGGCGACCCTCGAGGACCTGATGGTCCGCTACCACCGCATGCGCGGTGACGACACCCTGTGGCTGCCCGGAGTCGACCACTCCGGCATCGCGGCCCAGTACGTCCTGGACCGGATCATCGCCGACGAGGGGGAGAGCCGCGAGTCGCTCGGCCGGGAGCGGTACCTGGAGCGGATGCAGCGCTTCATGGACGAGACCCGGGGGATCATCGGCCACCAGCATCGGCGTCTGGGGGCCAGCCTGGACTGGACCCGCGAGCGGTTCACCATGGACGAGGGGAGCGCGCGGGCGGTCCGGGTCGCCTTCAAGCGCCTGTGGGATGCCGGGCTGGCGTACCGGGGCGAGGCGCTGGTCAACTGGTGCCCTCGCTGCCGCACCACCATCAGCGACCTGGAGAACGTCCACCACGAAGAGGTGGGCAGGCTCTACACCATCCGCTACCACCTCGAGCGCGAGGACGGATCAGCCGATCCGGCGGAGTGGATCAGCGTGGCCACCACCCGCCCCGAGACGCTGCTGGGCGACGTGGCGGTGGCGGTACATCCCGAGGACGAGCGGTACTCCGGGCTGGTCGGCCGAGCCGCGATCCTCCCCTTCCTGGGACGCCGGCTGCCGATCCTCGCAGACGACGCCGTGGAGCGCGAGTTCGGGACGGGGGCGGTGAAGATCACCCCCGCTCACGATCCCGACGACTACGCGCTGGCCAAGCGGCACGATCTGCCGGCCATCAGCGTCCTCGACGAGGAGGCCCGCATCAACGACGCGGGGGGCGAGTTCGCGGGCCTCGACCGCGGGGAGGCCAGGCGTCGGATCGTCGAGCGACTTCGGGACCAGGGCGACCTCGAGGCGGAGCGCGAGCACCAGATGGTGATCGGACGCTGCGACCGCTGCGGAACCGTCGTCGAGCCGCGCCTCAGCGTGCAGTGGTTCATCCGTGCGCAGCCGCTGGCCGAGCCGGCGCTGGCGGCCGTGCGCGAGGGACGGACGCGGATCGTGCCGGCCCGGTTCGAGAAGGTCTACGCGCACTGGATGGAGAACATCCACGACTGGGCCGTGGGTCGTCAGCTGTGGTGGGGGCACCGCATCCCCGCCTGGTACTGCCCGGACGGGCACATCACCGTCAGCGATGCCGAGGAGGGGCCGGACGCGTGCGCGGAGTGCCGGGCGCCGGGGGACCGGCTCGTGCAGGAGACGGACATCTTCGACACCTGGTTCTCGAGCGGCCTCTGGCCCTTCTCAACGCTGGGCTGGCCCGACGACACCCCCGACCTGCGCCGGTTCTACCCGACCAGCGTGATGGAGACCGCCTACGAGATCCTCTTCTTCTGGGTGGCGCGAATGATGATGCTCGGCACCTTCAACACCGGCGTCGAGCCGTTCCATACCGTCTACCTGCACGGCATCGTCCGCGACCCGTACGGCCAGAAGATGAGCAAGACCAAGGGCAACGTGGTCGACCCGCTGGCGCTGATGGACGAGGTGGGCGCGGACGCCCTCCGCTTCGCGCTGGTCGCCGGAAACGCCCCCGGCGTTGACCAGCGACTGACCGATGCGCGGGTCACCCGGGGTCGAAACTTCACCAACAAGCTGTGGAATCTGGGCCGCTTCGTCCTCTCCTCGCGGCCGGAGCCGCCGGCCGTTCCGGCCCGTGAGCCCACCCTCGCGGAGCGCTGGATCCGGTCGCGCCTGGCGGAGGTGACCGAGCGCGCGACGCGGCAGCTCGACCAGCTCGACCTGTCGGGGTACGTCGCCACGGTCGAGGACTTCGCCTGGAGCGACGTGGCCGACTGGTTCGTCGAGATGGCGAAGGTCGAGCTGCGCCGTGAGGCGGCCGACGACGCCGACCGGGCGCGGGTCTGGACGACGCTGACCGAGGTGCTGGCCGAGCTGCTGCGGCTCTTGCACCCGATCACCCCGTTCGTGACCGAGGCGATCTGGCAGGCCCTGCACGAAGCGGCGCCCGAGGCGACACGCGGTGAGACGCTGCTGGTGACCGCCCGCTGGCCGACGGCTGGGCCGCGCGACGCGAACGCCGAGGCGGAGCAGGCGGCGCTGGCCGAGCTGGTGCGCGGTCTCCGCAACCTGCGAACCGAGGCCGGAGTGGCCGCCGGCGCCTGGGTGCCGGCCAGCGTCGCGCCATCCAGCCCCGGCGCGGAGGCCGCCGTGCGACGGGCCCAGCGCTACCTTGAGCCACTCGCCCGCGCCCGACCGCTCGAGCTGGCCGGGTCGTCGACCGAGCGCCCGCAGCTCGTGGCGACGACCTCGCTGGGGGCGGCGTGGATCGAGGCGCCGGCGATGCGGGATGACGGTTCGGCACGCCGCACCGGCCAGGCGGCGGAGCTGCGAGAGCAGCTCGATCGGCTACGGGGGCTGCTCGCGAACCCCGAGTTCACCTCCAAGGCCCCGCCCGAGGTGGTCGAGCGGCAGCGCCGCCGGATGGAGGAGCTGGAGGACCGGCTCCGACAGCTCACGGGCTGATCCCGACATCGGCTTGAGCCGGGGTTGGTAGAATCCGGCCGCTCCCAAGCCCGCCACGAGGTCCAGATGTCCTTCCTGCGCCGCAAGAAGCCCGACGAGCCTCCGCCGCCGCCGACGCCGGTCCAGGAGGAGATCACCGGGCAGCAGTACTCGGTCAAGCTGTCGTTCATCGCCAAGAGCAGCGACGGGCTGCGGCTTCCCGCGGGATCGGAGTCGCTCGCCGCGCTGCCCGGAATCGTGGAGCCGCTGCTCACCGTCACCCCATCCCAGATCATCGAGCCGCTGCCGCTCGAGTACTCCGACGCGGCACCCGCGGTGGAGCGCTTCAACGAGATGCAGCAGTGGGTCCTCGCCCGCCGGGACCTTGGGCCGGTCGCCCGCCATGCGCTGTACGTGCTGGAGATGACCGACGCGCTCGACATGACCGTCGACTCGTTCATTGGCGGCCTGCTCCACGGTGAGACCGACACCAGCGGGTACCCGGAGTACAACGCCATCGTGGGCGGCCTGGCGAGCCACTTCGACGAGCTCAGCGGGGAGCTGATCGTGCGGGCGGTGGTCGGCTGGGGCGGGAAGGGGCAGCGCGGCGACACCGAGCGGATCGGCCAGAAGCTGCTCAGCTCCCTGTACCAGCAGGTGGTAGCGTCCGGCCTCAGCCTGGGGACGGCCGAGCAGGCACGCGCCAGCGTGGGCAGCAGGAGCGGGCTCGCCTGTCCGCACTGCGGGTTCGAGGCGGCCGCGGAGTCGGCCTTCTACTGCCCCAAGTGCGGGATGCGGCTGAGCCGCGGGGCGTAAGCGCAACCGGTACCATCGGTCACCCCCCATAGCCCCCAGTCCCATTGTCGCTGGGAGGTGGTGCGCTCGACACTGGTGCAGTCCGTCACCGAAGGAGACTGCAACCATCGTCATGGACCGACCGACCGTGCTGCTCAGCCTGGCCGAGGACCGGACATCGGTTGCCGCGTCCCTCGACGCGGCCGGCCTGGATGCGCTGGACATCCCGCTGAAGTCGTGGCTCGGTGACGAGTCGCCGCTGAACGGGTACCAGCCTGACTTGGCCGTACTCGACTGTGATGGAGACCGGGCCGCGGTCGAAGCGGCCTACCGCCACCTCCACACCGGCAAGCCAATCCCGACGCTGCTGCTGTTCACGGACTCGTTCCCCAACCTCGGCGAGTTCGACTCGTCGCACGACGAGTACGTGCGCAAGCCCACGCCGGCCGAGGCACTCGTCTTCCGCGTGCAGGCCATGCTGATCCGGTCCGGCCGCCAGATGAGCACGAGCTGGTCGAGCACCGACGCGGGGGACAGCCAGGTCGTGGGCGAGGGGGCCGTCATCGCCGTCTTTGCCCCCAAGGGCGGAGTCGGCAAGACGACCCTGGCCGTGAACCTGGCGGCAGCCCTTCGTGAGCAGACGCGGTCCAGCGTCCTCCTCTTCGACGCCGACGTCGGCGTCGGGAACGTCACTTCCGTGCTGGCGGTCCCCTACCGCATCGGCCTCGCCGATCTGTCCGGGGACGAATGGACCGATGCAGCCTTCGAGCAGGCGGCGGCAACCCATCCGTCGAGCGGTGTCCAGGTCCTCACCTGGGGCATCGATCCGGGGCAGTCCGAGCTGGTGGGCGTCGACCTGATGCTCGCCGCGCTGCGCTGGGCCCGTCACCACTACACCTACGTCGTGGTCGACACGCATCCCGGATACGACGACCGGACGATGGCGATGCTCACGGTCGCGAGCCAGATCCTGCTGGTGGTGACGCCCGAGGTCGGCCCGCTGAAGAACGCCGCGCAGTTCCTGGGCCTGGCTCGGGAAGTGGGCCTGCTGGAGAACGTGCAGGTGGTCATCAACCGCGCCAACCACGGGATCCATGTCAAGCAGATGTCACAGACCCTCGGGATGCCCATCGCCGCCACCATCGTTTCGAACGGACCCAAGGCGGTGATCGCCGCCAACGAGGGCGTCCCGCTGATCCACAAGTTCCCGAAGGAGCAGATCGCCGGCAACTTCCACGACGTCGCCCGCGTGATCACCCAGGAGAAGGTCGCTCCCGTCGGCGGCTCGGCGCGAGCCTCCCGCTCGTGGCTCAGCCGGATCGGCCTCCGCGCTCCGAGCACCAGCCCCGGTCGCTGACGTTGCAGGCCGCGGGGGCGGCTGCCATCATCTCGGCGCCGGCGGCTCCGCCGGCTCGACGCTCCAGCGAGGCCACTGCTCGTGCCGACCTATGACTACGAGTGCCGCAGGTGCGGTCACCGGATCGAGGTGATCCACGCCATGACCGACCCGGGGCCTTCCGCGTGCGAACGGTGCGGCGGTGAGATGCGGCGGATCCTCTTCCCCGCCGGCATCATTTTCAAGGGGAGCGGGTTCTACAAGACCGACTCCCGGGCGAAGTCAGGCGTCGACGGCGCCCCCTCAGGCCAATCGTCGAAGGGGTCGAGCCCCGACAAGACAGGATCGGGGCCAACGAGCCCAGCCGGATCCTCCTCCGGGAGCGGCGACTAGCACCGAGGCTAGGCCGACTTCGCCTGGCGCGTCCCGCAGCGACGGCAGAACCGGGCGCTCGCGGAGAGCGACAGCCCGCATCCGGCACAGCTCTGGACGCCGACCTGCGCCACCGCGTCCGCGACCTCCCGAGACGAGGCGGCCCACAGGCCGGCGGTGGCGGCCGCCGCCACCCGTGGCCGCGGAGCGGGCGCTCCGGCGGATCGGTACGGAAGCGCCCTGCGCTGCCCGATTGGAACCGGACCCTGTCCCACGTCGTCGAGCCCGAGCTGGTCGAGCTGTGCACGGCGTGCAGCGAGCTCCGGCGTATCGGGGACCGGCTCCGGCTCGGCCTCGACCGACGCCGCCGGCGCCCCGTCGGGCACCGCCTCGTTGATTGCCGCCAGCCGGATATCGACATCGGGTGGCGCGACGGGTTCGGCCGGCGCCTCTGGGGTAATTGCCGCGATCGGCTCCGGCTCGGGCTCCGGCTCGAACGCGGCGACCGGCTCAGGCTCCGGCTCCAGCTCGGCATAGAGGGCCGGCGGGGCCGCCTCGGCCATGTCGGGCAGCAGCGGTTCGGCTGCGATGAGCTCCTCCGGCTCGGGTTCGGCCTCGGCCTCGAGGGCCGCGGCCGCTTCGTCGCTGCTGAGCTGTGGGGCCTCGGCGAAGGTAATCGGGGCGATCTCTTCGGCCGCGGGAGCCTCCGGCTCGGGCTCCGCGAAGAGGACGAACGCGGCGTCGTCCTCCCACGCGACGACCGGCTCGGGCTCCGGCTCGGGCTCGAACGCGGCGACCGGCTCCGGCTCGTCGTCGACCCGGTCCCCACGGGCAGTGGCCATGACCTCGTCGGGAGGTAGATCCCCGTCCCGGATCAGGAACGGTTCGGATC
>CAYXZN010000032.1:0-15393 GCA_964469325.1 uncultured Steroidobacteraceae bacterium | reverse complement strand
CACGAAGCCGGACGCGGCCACCGCGATGCCGGTGTACGAGTTGAGGAGCGACACCACCACCGGCATGTCGGCCCCGCCGATCGGCATCACCAGCACCACCCCGGTGACCAGCGCCAGCGCCACGTACACCAGGAAGAGGGGGATGTTGTTCTCGAAGGCGGCGATGTAGACAGCGAGCCCCAGCAGCGCCACGAACAGGACGGCGGTGATGATCCGCTGGCCGGGGAGCATGTACGGGCGTGCGGTGACGATCCCCTGCAGCTTGCCGAAGGCGATGATCGAGCCGGTCAGGGCCACCGAGCCGATGATCGCGCCGGCCAGGACAGCGATCACGAACGGCAGCGGTAGCAGCCCCTCGCCGTGATCGGCGAACTCCAGGAACTCGGCCACCGCCACCACGGCCGCCGCGCCACCGCCGGCGCCGTTGAAGATGGCGACCATCTGCGGCATGGCGGTCATGGGCACCCGGCGGGCGCCAAGCATGCCGGCCACCGAGCCGACCGAACCGCCCACCAGCAGGATCCACCAGTTCTCGAGCATCCCCGGCACGGTGAAGAAGGTCCAGGCGATCACCAGCGCCATCCCGGCCGCCCCGAGCAGGTTGCCGGTCCGCGCGGATCGCGGGCTGGCCAGGAACTTGAGCGCGATGATGAAGGTGACGCTGCCGACCAGCCAGACGAAGAAGGTGGCGACCTGGATGCCGCTCAGATCCATCTACTCGGATCCTCCCGGGCCGCGACGTCGGAACATCTGGAGCATCCGGTCGGTGACCACGAAGCCGCCCACCACGTTGATGGTCCCCAGCGTCACGCCCAGCAGGGCCAGTGCGATCCGCAGCGGTCCCTCGGCCGTGGCGGCGACCAGCATCGCCCCGACCACGATCACGCCGTGGATGGCGTTGGCGCCGCTCATCAGCGGGGTGTGGAGCATGGTCGGCACCTTGCTCACCACCTCGTAGCCGACGACGGCGGCCAGCACCAGGATGAAGAGGGCCGCCATCAGCGCGAACGGGCTCAGCGTGGTCGGGTCCATCAGCTCCTCTCCGCCGTCTTGGCCGCCGATGGCGCCGATGGCTCGACCCCGAGCGCGTTGGCGGTCGCCTCGTGCACCACCTTCCCGTCGTGGGTGATGGTGGCGCCGCGGGTGATCTCGTCGTCGAAGTCGAGCTGGATCTGCCCGTCGGCGACGAGGTGCTTCACCAGCGTCGAGATGTTCCGCGCGTACATCTGCGAGGCGTGGACCGGCATGGTCGCCGGCAGGTTGGTGAAGCCGATGATCCACACCCCGTGCTTGACCACCTCTTTGCCCGGCTCGGTCAGCTCGCAGTTGCCGCCGGCCTCGGCGGCCATGTCGACGATGACGCTGCCGGGCTTCATGCTCTTCACCATCTCCCCGGTGATCAGGCGCGGTGCGGGCCGGCCCGGGATCAGGGCGGTGGTGATGACGACGTCCGCCTCGCCGACCCGGGTGGCGATCAGCTCCGCCTGGCGGCGCTTGTAGTCCTCGCTCATCTCGCGCGCGTAGCCGCCGGCCGTCTCCGCCTGGGCCTTCTCCTCCTCGGTCATCTCGACCTCCAGGAAGGTGCCGCCCAGGCTCTGCACCTGCTCCTTGACGACCGGGCGCACGTCGGTCGCCTCGACCACCGCGCCCAGCCGCCGAGCGGTGCCGATCGCCATCAGCCCCGCCACGCCGGCCCCGAAGACCAGGACGCGGGCCGGCCGGACGGTACCGGCGGCGGTGGTGAGCAGGGGCATGAACTTGGGCAGCCGCTCGGCCGCGACCAGGACCGCCTTGTAGCCGCCCACCGTGCTCTGCGAGCTGAGCGAGTCCATGCTCTGGGCGCGGGTGATGCGCGGGATGGCATCCATGCTGATGGCGGTCACACCGCTCTCCGCCAGCCGCGCCGCAAGCTTCGGGTTGGAGAGGACGCCGAGGGTGCCGACCAGGACCGTCCCGGCGCGGAGCATCTCGATCTCCTCATCGGTGGGCCTGCCGACGCGCAGCACCATGTCAGCCTGGCCGTACAGGCCGGCCGCGTCGGCGACGATGGTGGCACCCGCCTCACGGTACTCGTCATCGGCGTGGAAGGCGCCTTCGCCGGCGCCGGCCTGGACGAGCACCTCGACCTGGTCGGAAGCGAGCTGACTGACGGCCGGTGGGGTGAGGGCGACGCGGCGCTCACCCTCCGCCGTCTCGCGTGGGACAGCGATCTTCATCAGGTGAACCGGTGGGACTTGCACGAGCGAACCGCCGGAAACGCGGCCCCGCGGGCCGGCGGCGGTTCATCGGTCAACGAGTGTAGCAGGTCGCTCGACACGCATGGCAGCCACGATCCGGTTGACCAGCGGATGCGCCTCCAGGTCCTCCAGCAGCACCGGCAGCGGGATCGACCAGTTCGGCCACTGGGTGACGGTGCCGGGCATGTTCGGGCGTTTGGCAGCAGCGACCGCGTCGTCCAGGGTGGCGACGACGAGCCGCGAGCGAACGCCGGCGAGCCACTCATGCACGCGCGCGATCACCTCGTCCGCCGGGGCCTCCGGACCCAGACCGCTCAGCTCGGCGGCCTTCTTCCGCAGCTGCGCGATCTCGTCGCGGTTCGGTCGCAGGCCGGCCCGCGACGCGTCGGCCAGGTCCGACCCGGTCCAGACCCCGGCCAGGGTCGGCAGGTCGTGGGTGGTGGCCGCCGCCATCGCCAGCTCGGGGTAGGCCTCGCGCTTCGGCGGCTCGAACCAGGCCAGCCGATACGACAGGATGCCGGCCTTCCGCAGCCGGGTCCGGACCCGGGGCTCGACCGTTCCCAGATCCTCGCCGATCACCGGCGCCGCTGCGCGGTGGCTCTCGATGGCCACGATCTCCAGCAGCTCCTCGCTCGGGTAGCGCACGTAGGCGCCAGCCTCCGGGCGGTTGCCGTGCGGGATCCACCACAGCCGGAAGAGCCCCATCACATGGTCGAGGCGCAGCCCTCCCGCGTGCCGAAGGCTCGCGCGGATGGTCTCGATGAAGGGACCGTAACCGGCCGCGCGGAGGCGGGCCGGGTTGAAGGGGGCCAGCCCCCAGTCCTGCCCGGCCGGATTGAAGATGTCCGGCGGCGCCCCGACGCTGGCGCCGACCGCGAGCAGCTCCTGCCAGGCCCACGCATCGGCCCCAGCGGGGTCGACGCCGATCGGCAGGTCGTTGATCAGCGAGACCGCCCGCTCGGCTGCCGACAGCTGCCGGTCCAGGAGCCACTGAAGCCAGGCGTGGAAGGCGACGCGATCGGCCTCTTCGGCGGCGAAGCGCGCGACCTCGTCCGAAGCGGGGTGCCGGAGCCCGGCCGGCCAGCGGCGCCAGTCGGCACCATGCCGCTCCGCCAGGGCGGAGAAGCGGGCCCAGTCGCGGAGGGGCTCGCCGCCCGTCTCGACGAACCGCGCCAGCTCCCCGTCCGGGCCGCCCGTGGATGAGGCCCAGATCGCCTCCAGGGCCGCCTGCTTGAGCTCCCACACCGCCTGGCGGTCGATCAGCGGCCGCGCCGTGAGCTCGCGTCCCGCGGTCGCCGCCCGTGCCACCTCGTCGGGACGGCGCTCTGCCCCGGGGACCTCCTCGACCGCCAGGTAGATCGGGTTGCGGAAGCGCCGAGAGCTCGGGAAGTACGGGCTCGGCTGGTGAGGCGGAGTGGCGGCGGCCAGCGGGCTGACCACCGCGAAGGAGGCGCCAACCCGCGCCGACCACTCGCCGAGCCGCCGCAGGTCGCGGAGGTCGCCCATCCCCCAGCTCTCCGACGAGCGCGTGGCGTACAGCTGCGTCGACCAGCCCCAGCCGGGCCGCTCGGGCGGTGGGTGGCACGCTCCGGGTCCGAGCAGCAGCAGGCGCTCCCCGCCCCCGGGCAGGATCAGCCGGTGGTAGCCGTAGGGCAGGTCCGGCGGCAGCGCCGCCACACTCCCGAGGCGTGTCCCGTCCTCCAGCTGGAGCTCGCTCCCCTCGGGCAGCGCCTCGCCGCGGCGGGCGATCCGCACCCGGGACCGGGGCGGCGTCGGGCGGTCGGCGTCCATCGCCCGCAGCAGCGCCTCGGAGACGTTGGGCTCCACGCGCCGGGGAGCGCCCCGCGCGTCGCTCCACTCCTCGACGATGCCCCAGCGGGCCGGCTTCATCGGCACGACGTGAGCCGATAGGATGCAGGGCCATGACCGGGCCTGACGCCACCCTCGTCGGCGAGCGGCGGCTGGAGCTCGTGATGGGCGACATCACCGAGCAGCAGGTGGACGCCATCGGTAACGCCGCCAACGCCGCCCTGCGCGGCGGGGGCGGGGTCGACGGCGCGATTCACCGGGCCGCCGGCCCCGAGCTGATGCGTGAGCTCCGCACCCGCTACCCCGACGGGACGCCGACCGGGACCGCCGTCGCGACCGCCGCCTACCGCCTCCCGGCACGCTGGGTCTTCCACGCCGTGGGCCCGGTGTGGCGCGGCGGCGGCGAGCGGGAGGCTGAGCTGCTGGAGAGCGCCTACCGCTCCTGCCTGCGCCTGGCCGACGAGCACGGGGCCCGCAGCCTGGCCCTGCCGGCGATCAGCATGGGCATCTACGGCTACCCGCCCGACCAGGGAGCCGAGCTGGCGCTCCGAACCGCCCTGGGCCACCTGGCGGGCGAGACGCCGCTCGAGCTGCTGCGGTTCGTCCTCTTCTCGCAGCCGACCCTCGACACGTTCCGTCACGGGCTCGGCGCCCTCTCCGCGGATCCACGCTAGCCCGCGTCTCGCCCGCGCCAGCCTGCGTCGCATCCGCGCTAGCCGGCGTCGCGGTCGGCGCCGGCCGTCCGCATCCCCAGGCCGCGGCTCCGTTCGCGCAGGGCGAAGCGGTGGTCCGGCGGCGCCAGGGCGGCCGCCGCCGAGCCGTCGCCGAGCACCAGGGCGCTCACGTACTCCCCCACCGCCGGGCCGTGCTTGAAGCCGTGACCCGACCCGCCGCCGACGATCCACACGTTCCGCCACGCCGGGTGGCGGTCGATCACGAAGTGCGTGTCGGGCGTCGTCTCGTACTGGCACACCCGGCCCTCGCTCACCGGCTGCGCAGCCAGCGCCGGGAAGCGGAGGCGCAGGTACGCCCGCGCGGCGTCGACCCGCTCGTCGGAGAGGCGCCGCTCCTGGCGGTCCGGATCGACGATCGGTCCCGGCCAGTCCGGGGCCACCTTGAAGCCTCGCCGCTCGATGGACGGCAGCCCGTAGTAGGCTCGGTGGTAGTCGACCCACGTCGGCGCCGCTCCCGCGTCGAAGCGCGAATCGCCGGGCGGGGTCGCGAAGTAGACGACCTCCTGGCGGCTCACCTCCAGCTCCAGCGGCAGCGTGGCACCGAACAGCCCGGCCAGCCAGGGACCGCAGGCGAAGACGAACGCATCGGCCTCCAGCCGACGCCCATCGGCCAGCGACAGGCGGCCCAGGAGCTCGGCGTCGTCCGGATGCGGCCGCACCGCACGCCCGACCTCCACCTCCACCCCCCGGTCCGCGGCCGTCCGGGCCGCAGCCGCAACGCCCCGCCGCGCCATCAGCGCTCCGCCCTCCGGCTCGTGGAGCACCCAGCCCAGGTCGTCGGTCGCGATCTGCGGCCAGCGGGATGCCGCCTCCGCGGTGGTGAGCCGCTCGGCTGGGACGCCCAGGTCAGCGAGCGTCTGCAGCGAGGAGGCCTCGAAGCCGTCGTCGCGGTGGGCGAACCAGGCCACACCGGTCGGCACGAACAGCTGCTCGCCGCTCTCCGACTCGAGCTCGCGCCACTGTTCCAGAGAGTGGCGCTGCCAGCGGGGATAGTGGCGGTCGGGGCCGTGGGCGCTGCGGGTGACCCGCGACTCGTCGCCGCTGGAGGCGAGCGAGTTGCCCGCCCCGTACTGGTCGAGCAGCATCACCGTCGCGCCGCGCCTCGCCAGCCACAGCGCCGTCCAGGTGCCGAAGACCCCCGCGCCCACCACCAGCACACGCATGCCGCCGATGGTAGCCCCGGCCGCGCAGCCCGGGGCACCGCGGACACCAGCCCGGCCGGTAGGCTAGCGCCGGATGCTGGACGTGAAGCCGATTCCCGAGCAGGCGATCGTCACCGGCGGCCTGAGCAAGCACTACGGGCAGCTGCGCGCCCTGGTCGACCTCGACCTGGAGGTGTACCGGAGCGAGATCTTCGGCTTCCTCGGACCCAACGGGGCCGGCAAGACCACCCTGATTCGAACCCTGCTCGGCTTCCTCCGCCCAACCGGCGGCAGCGCCCGGGTCCTCGGCCTCGACATCGTGGAGCAGAGCGTCGAGGTGCGGCGGCGGAGCGGCTACCTCCCGGGCGGCGTGGCCGTGTACGACTCGCTGACCGGCGAAGCGGCGCTCGACTACCTGGCCGACCTGCAGGGCAGCAAGCCCGTGCGCCGCGACGAGCTGTGCGAACGGCTCCAGCTGTCGGGTGCGGCGCTGAAGCGCCGCGTCCGAGACTACTCGCGCGGGATGCGCCAGAAGCTGGGCGTGATCCAGGCGCTCCAGCACGACCCGGAGCTGGCCATCCTGGACGAGCCGACCGAGGGGCTCGACCCGCTCATGCAGCAGGCCTTCTACGCCATCCTCGACGACCTGCGCAGCGCGGGTCGGACCATCTTCTTCAGCTCGCACATCCTGGGCGAGGTGGAGCGGGTCTGCGACCGGGTGGCCATCATCCGCGACGGCCACCTGATGGCCGTCCACGACGTGGAGCAGCTCCTCGCCCGGCGGCGGCGGCGCGTCAACCTGCGTTGGCGCGGAGCGGCGCCGGACCTCAGCTCGGTGCCCGGCCTGGCGGACCTGGAGGTCCGCGGCGACCGGATCAATGCCACCCTGACCGGAGAGGTGGCGCCGTTCGTCCGCGCGGTCGCATCCCCCAGCCTGGTCGATCTGACCATCGAGCCGGCACGGCTGGAAGAGGCGTTCATGGAGTACTACTCGGCGGAAGAATCGGCGGACTACGGCCAGGCGGACACCGGCCAGGCGGACACCGGCCAGGCGGACACCGGCCAGGCGGACGGCGACGAGGGGGAGCGGTGAGCTCGCGGCTGCTGGTCCAGACCTGGCGCTGGCAGGCCTCGAAGCTGCTGGTGCTGGTCCCGCTCGCGGTCGCCTGGGGCTGGCTGATGCCGTTCTTCTACGCCCAGTTCTCGGACGTGATGCGCGAGATGGCGGCCGGCAACCCGCTCTTCGAGCAGCTCTCCAACTTCGGCTCCGGCAATCTGTTCACGGTCTCGGGTGCGCTGACCCTGGGTTTCCAGCACCCGATCGCGATCTCCCTGGTCGCGGTGCTGGCGGTCGGAGCGACCAGCTACGCGATCGCCGGCGAGCGGCAGCGCGGCACCCTGGAGCTGCTCCTGGCGCGGCCGCTCACCCGTGGCTCACTGGTCGTCACGCTGGCGGTCGCGCTGCTGGCGGCGACGGTGCTGCTGGTGGTCGCCCTCCTGGCCGGCATGGTCCTGGGGGTCTACACCCAGGCCCTCGACGGCGAGCTGGAGATGGGCCAGCTGCCGCTGGTGGTGGCCAACGGCGCGCTGCTGTGGACCGCGTTCGCCACCTTCGGGATCGCCATGTCGGCCACCTTCGACCGACCCGGGCCGGCGATCGGCCTGGCCCTCGGCTACCTGCTGCTCAACTACTTCCTGGAGGTGCTCGGCTCCTTCTGGACCGATGCGGCCTGGACCCAGGAGTACTCGCTCTTCCACCACTTCCAGCCGGTGGAGCTGTTCGCCGGACGCGCGGATCCGTTCGACTTCGCGCTCCTGTCGGCTGCCGCCCTGCTCCCGATGGCCTACGCGCTGTGGGTCTTCAGTCGCCGGGACCTTCCCGCGCCCGCCTAGCCGCGCCCTTCGACCAGCTCCTGGGCCCCGCTTCCCTCGCCCACGACCGGAGCGGCCTCGCCCGGCACCACCGTCTCCAGCGCGCAGGCGCGCGCCTGCTCGACGGTCATCCTCTCGCCCTCCGCCCAGGCTGCCGCGGTCTCGGGGTCGGTTCGCAGCGGCTCCGGGTCGTACAGCAGGCCCTCGCGAATCCGCTCGGCGATCCCGGTGCCGGACGTGCGAGCTAGCGCGGCGGCCGCACCGCTCAGGCGCGCCGCCCGGTGCCGGTCGCCGACCCGGTGGGCGAGGGCAGCGAAGGCCGTCAGGATCAGGACGTGGCCACTGACGTCCTTGGCCTCTTCGAAGAGTCCCAGTGCCGTGCGCAGGTGCTTCACGTCGACGTCCAGCCGTCCCTCGCGAAAGGCCGCCGTGGCCAGCCCCCAGTGCGTCCAGGCCAGCATGAAGCGGTCGTCGAGCTGGGTGAAGATCTCGAGCGCCTCCTCCGCGTGTCGCCAAGCCGCCCGGAAGTTCTCGCCCATGATCTCGAGGTTCGCCAGCTGCCAGGCGGTCTTTCCCTGGCCCGGGCGGTCCTGGATCTCTGCGTAGATCGCCAGCGCGTCGTGCGCCAGGCGGCGCGCCTCCTCGGCGTCGCCCGGCTGGCGCTCCGCCTTGACGGGAATCGAGTAGGTGAACGAGACGTTGTAGAGCTGCTCCGCCTCCGCCTTGCGGTCGGCCAGCTCTCTCGCCAGCTCGAGGGCCCGACCGTACAGCTCGCGGGCCTCCCCGTGGCGCGCCCTCCAGTAAGCGAGGCCGCCGGCGGCATCGAGCGCCGCGTAGTGCAGCCGCGGATGCTCTTTCACGCCCTCCATGGCCAGCACCGCCAGCGTCCGCTCGTGGCCCTCGGCGAGGTAGCCGCGCATCTGCCAGAAGCGCCACAGCGCGCTCACCAGCCGCAGAGCGACCGCCGCCTCGCCGGCATCCAGCGCCCAGCCCAGCGCGGCCCGGATGTTGTCGTGCTCCTGCTCCATGCGGTCGAGCCAGCCGCCGCGCTGCCCGCTCATCAGCATCGGCTGCGCCGTCTCGGCCAGGTCGGTGAACCAGTCGGCGTGGCGTCGCTGGAGCTCCTCGTGCCGACCGCTCTCGCGCGAGCGTTCCATGGCGAACTCGCGGATCGTCTCGAGCATGGTGAACCGCGGCTCCCCTTCCACCCCCTCGCTCTGGCGGACGAGGCTCTTCTCCGTCAACGAGGCGAGTGGGTCGAGCAGGTCCCCCTCGATCAGCTCGCCGCACACCGCCTCGACCGCCGCCAGGCTGGCTCCACCCACGAAGGCAGACATGCAACCGAACAGTGAGCGGTCGGGCTCCTCGAGCAGCTCGTAGCTCCACCCGATGGCGCCCCGCAGCGTGCGCTGCCGGTCCGGCAGGTCCCGGGCACCTCCCGCCAGCAGGTCGAGGCTGCGACCCAGCCGTTCCAGGATCGCCTGGGGGGTCAGGATCCGGATCCGTGCAGCGGCCAGCTCGATGGCGAGCGGCAGACCGTCCAGGCGCACGCAGATCTCCGCCAGCGCCGGAGCGTTGTCGTTGGTCACGGTGAAGTTCGGCTTCACTGATGCGGCGCGCTCGATGAAGAGGGCGACCGACTCGTACTGGGTCAGTCGCGACGCATCCGCCGGCAGGTGCTTGGGGTCGGGAAGGCCCAGCGGCGGAACGGGGAACTCCTGCTCCCCGTAGACGTGCAGCGCCGCACGGCTGGTGACCAGCACCTTGAGCCCGGGGGCCCCGGTCAGCAGCTCCCCGACCACGTGCGCCGCGGGCAGCACCTGCTCGAAGTTGTCGATCACAAGCAGCAGCTCGCGCGTCCCGAGGTGTCCGTGGAGCGCCTGCATGGGGTCCGAACCGCCGCGCTCCGGCAGGCCCAGGTGCTGGGCGATGGTGGCCGGCACCAGGGCCGGATCGCTGATCGGCGCCAGCGGGACGAAGTAGACCCCGTCGCGGAAGCGGTCGAGCAGGCGTGCCGCCACCTGGAGCGAGAGGCGGGTCTTTCCGGTGCCACCCGGGCCGGTGAGGGTCAGCAGCCGCGCCCCCTCCAGGCGCTCGACGACCTGGTTGATCTCCTGCTCGCGGCCGAGGAAGGTGGTGAGCTGGACCGGCAGGTTGTTGGGGATCGCATCCAGGGTGCGCGGCGGGGGGAAGTCCGACTGGAGGCCGTCGGCGACCAGCTGAAAGAGCCGCTCGCTGCCGGACAGGTCCCGAAGCCGGTGCTCCCCGAGGTCGCGGAGCGTGACCCCCTTCCCGAGGTCCCGCTCCACCAACCCGCGTGTCGCCTCCGAGACGAGGACCTGCCCCCCGTGGGCCGCGCCCATGATCCGCGCCGCCCGGTGGACGTCGAGGCCCACGTAGTTCTCACCCCCGATTCGGCCTTCGCCGGTGTGGAGGCCGATGCGGACCCGCAGCTCCGACCCTCGCGGCCACTCCTGCGAGCCGATGGCGCGCTGGATCTCGCCCGCGGCAATCACCGCCTCGGACGCGCTGGGGAAGACGGCGAAGAACGAGTCCCCCTCGGTGCTCACCTCCAGGCCGCCCCGCTCGCTCAGCGCCCCGCGCACGATGCGCTGGTGCCGCTCGAGCAGGTCGGTGTACTCGCGTCCCAGCGCCTCGAGCAGCTGCGTCGAGCCCTCGATGTCGCTGAAGAAGAACGTCACGGTGCCGGTCGGAAGCTCGGCCATCGCCTCCCAGTTTCGGGCCCCGCGGCGATCACGGCAAGACCGGCCGCGCTACCCTCCGCTGGTGACCCCTGCCCCGGCATCTCGCCGGGGCGGCGCGCCGTTCGGGCCGCTCGACGACCGTCCCGTCCTGGCCGCCGTCCTCGGCGCCCTCACCATCGCCTTCAGCGCCATCTTCGTCCGCCTCGCCGATGTCTCGCCGTCGACGGCGGCCATCTTCCGCTGCGCCTACGCGCTGCCGCCGCTGGCGCTGCTGGCCTGGATGGAGCGGCGACGCTACGGCCCGCGCGCACCCGGGCAGCGCCGGCTGGCACTGCTGGCCGGGCTCTTCTTCGCCGCCGACCTGGTGCTGTGGCACCACGCCATCGGCGCCGTGGGAGCCGGCCTCGCGACCGTGCTCGGGAACACGCAGGTGGTCATGGTGCCGATCCTGGCCTGGCTGCTGCTGGGGGAGCGGCCGGGCGTTCGAATCGCGATGTCGGTCCCGATCGTCCTCGTGGGGATCGTCCTGATCTCCGGCGTCGTGGGCGCCGACGCCTACGGCCGCGACCCGGTGCTGGGGGTGATGTTCGGAATCGGTACCGGCATCGCATACGCCGGCTTCCTGCTCGTCCAGCGCCGCGCCAACCGCGACCCGCGCCGGCCTGCCGGACCCCTCTTCGACGCGACCCTCGCGGCGGCCGCGGCCTCCACCCTGATCGCCATCCCCCTGGGGGAGGCGCAGCTCGTTCCAGCCTGGCCCAGCCACGGCTGGCTGCTGCTGCTCGCACTGTCGGTGCAGGTCGCCGGCTGGCTGCTGATCAGCATCTCGCTGCCCCGGCTGCCATCGGCGGTGACCAGCGTGGTGCTGACGGTCCAGCCGATCGGGTCGGTGATCCTCGCCATGGTGCTGCTGGGCGAGGACCCGTCGGCGTTCCAGCTGGTGGGAGTGGTCTGTATCCTGGCCGGCCTGCTGATCGCCACGCTGCGCGCGCCGCGCCGCGCGGTGGCGGAGCCGGAGATCGGCTGAGCGCACGGCGGGTATGGTGGGCGGGATGACCGACGCCGAAGCGGACGCCGCCGATCGCCGCCTCCTGCTGCGTGGCAACGGACGCCTGCTCGTCGCCCAGCCCGAAGGGCGGGACCGGCCCGGGCTCCTCTCGCCCTGGGCCGTCACGTTCCGCGGCGGGCTGATCGAGCGGGTCGGTGCGCCGGAACAGGCCACCGAGGGTGACGAGGTGATCGACCTGGGGGAGGCGCTGGTGACACCCGGCCTGGTGGACGCGCACACCCACCCGGCATGGGCCGGCGACCGCTCCGACGAGGCCGCTGCGCGCCTCGCCGGGGAGCGCTACACGAGCGGCGGGATCCTGCGCACCGTGGAGTCGACACGTGCCGCCGACGACGACGCCCTCCGCAACGCGATTCGCGCTCGCCTCCGCGCGTCGCTGCGGGCCGGCACGACCACGCTGGAGACGAAGTCGGGCTATGGGCTCTCCGTCGACCAGGAGGTGCGCTCGCTGCGGCTGATCGCCCAGGCCGCCGCCGACACCCCGCTGCGGGTGGTGCGCACCTTCCTGGGCGCGCACGCGGTCCCGCCGGAGGCCGCATCGGCGCAGGAGTACGTTGAGCAGGTGGTGCAGGAGATGCTGCCGGCGGCGCGCGACGAGGCGGACTTCTGCGACGTCTTCTGCGACCGCGGCTTCTTCGATCCGACCCAGGCGCGCCGGATCCTGGCTGCGGCCCGGGAGCTGGGCATGGGCGCGCGGCTGCACGCCGAGCAGCTGGCGCGGACCGGTGCCACCGAGCTGGGGGTGGAGCTGGGAGCGGCCAGCGTCGACCACCTCGAGCAGCTGGACGAGGCCGGCGTGCGGGTGGTGGCGGCCTCGCGGACGGTGGCGACGCTGCTGCCCGGCCCGGCGGTCGTGCTGCGCGGGCCGCTGCCGCCGGCGAGGGCCCTGCTGGACGCCGGCGCCACGGTCGCGCTGGCCAGCGACGCCAACGCCGGGACCTTCGGGAACCCCTCGATGCCGCTGGCGATCGCCCTGGGCGCCACGCTGCTGGGCATGACGGTCGAGGAGGCGGTGACTGCCGCCACCCGCGGCGGGGCGGCGGCGCTGGGCCTGTCCGAGGTGGCCGGAACCGTCCGCGTCGGCCTGGCCGCAGACCTGGTCGCCTGGGACGCCGAGCACGAGGGCGCCTTCGCGCTGCGCCTGGGGGCGGTGGCGCCGGCGGCGGTCTTCATCGGCGGAGCACGCGTCTTTCCCGGCTGACGCCGCCGCGTCTGACGCCGCCGCGTCTGCATGCCACCCGCCTCAGGTGTGGCGCAGCCGACAGCCGGTCTCGTCCGCCCTCGCCCTATCATGCCGCCACATGGAGCGGTTCGAGATGGTGATCGTGGGGGCCGGGGCAGCCGGTGAGGCGGCCGCGCACCTGGCGGCGGAGCGCGGCGTCAAGGTCGCCATCGTCGAGCGCGACCTGGTCGGCGGCTCGTGCGCCTACTGGGCCTGCATGCCGTCCAAGGCGCTCCTGCACGCCGCGGCCGTGAACAAGGCCGGCGGCGACTTTCCCTGGAAGGGGGCGAGCGACTTCCGAGACTGGATGATTAATCGCGAGGAGCGCGAGTACCCCGACGACAGCCGCGCGGCAACCTCGCTGGAAGAGGCCGGCGTGACGGTCATCCGGGGCTCGGCGCGGTTCGCGACTCCCGGCCGGCTGGACGTGAGCCGGGACGGGAACGTCCGCGAGCTGGAGGCGGAGAAGGTGATCCTGGCCGTCGGCTCGCGCTCGAAGGTGCCGGCGGACCTGCCCGGACTCGAGGAGGCGGAGCCGTGGACGAACCGGCAGGGCACATCGGCGCGTGAGCTGCCGCGCAGCCTGGTCATCCTGGGCGCCGGCCCGACCGGGGTCGAGCTGTCGCAGGTCTACGCCCGCTACGGTGTGCCGGTGACCATCGTCCACCCGAAGGACCGGATCAACGACCGCGACCACCCGCGCAGCAGCGAGCTCGTCGGTGAGGCGCTGAAGCGCGACGGCGTGGAGCTGCGACTCAACACCCGCGCCACCGCCGTGCGCGCCCGGGCCGTCAGCGACGGCGCCCACGTGGTCGAGCTGTCGGACGGCTCCAGCGTGGAGGGGCACGCCATCCTGCTGGCCATCGGCCGCGTCCTGCCGCTCGAGGACCTGAACCTGGCGGCGATCGGGATCGAGCCGCAGGACGGCCGGCTGCGACCGGACGAGCGGCTGCGGATCGCGGAGAACGTGTACGTCGTCGGCGACGTGGCCGGACCCGAGCTCCACACCCATCTGGGCCACTACGAGGGCGAGATGGCCGTCCGCGTCGCCCTGGGCGAGGACGCCGTGCCCGACTTCCGAGCCATTCCCCGTGCCATCTACACCGATCCGGAGGCGGCATCGGTCGGCCTCCAGGTGGGGGAGGCGGAGGAACGCGGCATCGATGCGGTCGAGCTGACAGAGGACCTGTCACACACCGCGAAGGGCTACGTGGCCCAGGCCGCCGGGCACGTGACGATCGTGGTCGACCGCAGCGAGCGAGTCCTGGTCGGCGCGTTCATCGCCGGACCGGCGGCATCGGAGACGATCCACGAGGCGGTTCTGGCGGTCAAGACGCGCGTCCCGCTGTCGGTGCTGGCAGACACCATGCACGCCTTCCCGACCGTTGCCCGGGTCTTCGGTACGGTCGTGATGCGGGCGGATCGGGAGATCGGGCAGGGGTCATAATCGGCGCAGGACAGGACCGGGAGGATGCCTTGACCTCTCCTGCGCAGGCGATCGGCGAGTCCGTCCACGGGCGGCTGCGCCTGGTCGGCGACGGCACCCAGGTGCCGACCGTCCGCGGCGCGCGGGTCCCCTACCTCAACCTCGACTACGCCGCCAGCGCCCCCGCGCTGCGCGTGGTGGCGGACGCGGTCGACGCGCTGCTGGACTGGTACAGCAGCGTCCACCGCGGTGCCGGCTTCAAGTCGCGCGCGGCCACCGCCGCCTACGAGGGGGCCCGGGAGGCGGTGCGTGCGTTCGTTCAGGCCCGCCCGGACGATGCGGTGATCTTCACCCGCAACACCACCGACGCGATCAACCTGCTGGCCGGCACCCTTCCGGAGCGGACGCCGGTGATCGCCTTCGCCGGCGAGCACCACGCCAACCTGCTGCCCTGGAAGCGCTGCGACGTCCGCTTCCTGCCGATCCCCGACAGCCCCGGCGAAGTGGCGGAGCGGCTGGAGGAGGCGCTGCGTGAGCTGAACGGCACGTCGGCGCTGGTGGCCATGACCGGTGCGTCGAACGTCACCGGCGAGCGCTGGCCGATCGCCGAGGCGGCTCGCGTCGCACACCGGCACGGCGCGCGGATCCTGGTCGACGCCGCCCAGCTGGCTCCCCACGCGCCCATCGACATGGCTGCCGACGAGATCGACTTCCTGGCCTTCAGCGGGCACAAGCTCTACGCCCCCTACGGGGCGGGGGCGCTGATCGGCCGCCCCGACTGGCTGCGCGCCGGCGACCCGTTCCTGTGGGGCGGCGGAGCGGTGAAGCTGGTCACCGTCGACGACGTGGTGTGGGCGGATCTGCCCGACCGCCAGGAGGCCGGCACCCCGAACGTGGTCGGGGCGGTGGCGCTGGGCGTGGCTTGCGACACCCTGGCCGCGGCCGGAATGGAGCGGGTGGCGGCGGAGGAGGCCGCGCTGCTGGCCCACGCGCTCGAGCGGCTCTCCCCCATCGACGGCTTCGAGTGGTTCCGCGTCTGGCCCGCCGATCATCCGAGGGTCGGCCTGCTCACCTTCAACCTGCGGCCGCTGCCGCACGACCTGCTGGCGGCGGTGCTGTCGGCCGAGCACGGCATCGGCATCCGCCATGGCTGCTTCTGCGCCCACCCGCTCATGAT
>CAYXZN010000031.1:3233-15752 GCA_964469325.1 uncultured Steroidobacteraceae bacterium | reverse complement strand
CAGCGTCGACGCGGCCCTGGGCGAGCCGCAGCAGCGACAGCGCGGGCTCGGTGTCCTGGCCCAGGGCGTGGGCCTGGAGCAGCGCCTCCTCGGCCGCGGGCAGGTCGCCGCGCCGCAGGCGGATCTCGCCGACCTGGTAGTGCGCCATCCCGGCCGCGCCGGGCATGAAGCCCAGCAGCTCGGCCGATGCGGCGCGCGCCTCCGCCTCGGCCTCCAGCCACGCCCCGTGCAGCGTCTTGATCTCCGAACGGAACAGGCGGCACATGCCCGGGAAGCCGCTGATCCCCTCACGCCGGCACCAGCGGTCCTGCGCCTCGGTCCACTCGCTGGCCCGCCGCAGGTCGCCAATCCCGGCGCACGACTCGATGGTCGTGCAGCACACGCCGCCCGCGGCCGACGGCTCCAGCTCCCCGCTGACCGCGGTGAGCGTCGCCTCGTCCGCCAGCGCCAGCCCTTCCTCAACGTTGCCGCGGGCGAGCAGCGCGGCCGCCTTCGCGCTCATCGCGACCGCCTCCAGGCCGCGGTCACCCAGGCGCCGGGCCACGTCGAGCGCGCGCGACGCCTGCGCCAGCGACTCCTGGGTGTCGCCGGTCAGGGCGGCGTGGAAGGACCGGGTCACGCCCATGAAGGCGTGCGCCGGGTTCTCCTCGACCCCCTGGAGCAGACGCTCCGCGCTGCGGATCCAACCGATGGCCACCTCGGGCGCCATCCGGAACAGGTTGTCCCGCGCCAGGCCCAGCGCCGCCATCACCGCCACCGGCACCTCCCCGCTCTTGGTGGCCTTCGCGTAAGAGCGTTCCCGGGCATCCATGGCGAGCGGGAGCTGACCGGTCCACCACGCCGCCTCGGCCAGCAGCTCCAGCTCGGCCGCGCTCAGCCGGCCGTTGGTATCGGCGCCCGAGAGGACGTCGAAGGCGCCCTGCCAGTCATGCCGATCCAGCGCCGCCCTGGCGCTGTCGAGCAGCGAGGCATCGGGTGCGGTTGACATCGCCCTCCTTCCAGTTTGGCCCCCGATTTTGGCCCCCGATTGTGCCATCCCCGCAGTTCGGCCGATGTCTGGCCGCACGACCGCCGCAGCCCGCCCCTCGCAGCATGAGGCCCGAGTCTCGCGGAACAGACCGGAGTGCGCGCGACCGGTCGCTCTCCCGGCGAGACATGGACAGGCAACGAAAGGAGACTCGGGATGTTTGCGACGAAGCGGACCTCGATCATCGGCCTCGTGGCCGCCGTGGTCCTCACGGCTGCCCTTCCAATGGTCGCGCTGGCATCGGTCGAGAACGACGAGCGTTCTGGCGCAATCGTCATCAGCGACCCGCTGCCGTTTGTCGACTCGCGCGACACGAGCGAGGCGACGGCCGACCTCACCGATCCGGCGCCCAGCTGTGTCTCGACGGTCGCCACGGTCTGGTACAGCTACACGGCCTCGGACTACATGGATCTCCAGGCCGATACGTTCGGGAGCGACTACGACACGACCCTGTCGGTGTATCGGGTCCAGTCCGACGAGTCACTGCTGGAGATCGCCTGCAACGACGACTTCGACGGCCTGACGTCTTGGGTGACCTTCTGGGTCGAGCCGGGGGACGAGTTGCTGATCATGGTTGGCAGCTTCGGGGACTCGCCCGGCGGCAACCTGACCGTCACCCTCCAGCCGGGGATGAACCCCCCGTTCGAGGAGATCGCCGTCGAGCTGAGCGTGGGCGGCGCGACGGTCAACCGCGGCACCGGCCACGTGACGGTGCACGGGACCATCACCTGCTCGATCGCCGCTGAGGCGTTCGTGGGCGGTGAGATCCGCCAGCGCGTCGGCCGGTCCTACATCTACGGGAGCCTCTTCGGCTTCACGAGCTGCGGTCCGGATCCGACGGCCTGGTCGGCCACCACCGAGTTCGAGACTGGCGTCTTCGCCGGAGGCCAGGCGCAGGTCCAGCTCTTCGCCGAGGCCTGGGCACCCAGCGGCTACGGCTTCGCCAGCCACGAGGAAGCGATCCGGGTGCGCATGGGCCGATGACCGCCGGCCGACCGCGGGCAGGGGAGGCCTCCGGGGCAGCCCCTGCCCTTCACGTGCACCGCATTCGGTAGCCGAAAACCTCACCCTCAGACGACCAACGGCCACGATGAGGTATCGGACGGCCGGTTTCGGCCCACAGACGGCCTGCCGATGGCCGTTTTCCTCATCGGGTGAGTCTGGCGGCCAACGTGGCCGTTCTCAGTGGCCGTTAGGCATCACCAGCTGCGGCTTCGGCCAGCGAAAGCCCGCAGCTCCGGGCTCCTCGGGGACGGTCCGCCCGCTGTGCTACTCGCCGCCCACGAAGCGAGCGGCATGCAGGCGCATCACGCCCGCCACGCCCTTCAGCTCCACCGGACCGATCTCCCGGAAGGCCACGCCCTGCTCGCCGACCGCCTCGACCACCTCCTGGCTCACCAGCACCTCTCCCGGCCGCGCGTACTCGCCGATCCGCGCCGCCACGTTCACCGTCTGCCCGTAGAAATCGCCCTCCTGGAAGAGGACCGGACCGGCGTGGAGGCCGGCGTGCGCCGGCGGAAGGCCCGCATCGCCGGTGCCCGCGACGATCTCGAGCGCCGCCCGCACGCCGGGGCCCGGATCGGGGAAGTGGAGCATCACCCCATCCCCCAGCCACTTGACCGGCCGCCCACCGTGCTGGACCGATGTGCGCTGCACCAGCCGAGTCAGCCGCTCGGCCAGGTCCGCGGCGGCCTCGTCGCCCTGCTCCGCGGTCAGTCGGGTATAGCCGGTGATGTCCAGGAAGCACATCGCCGGCAGCCGGTCCTGGCGACGCTGCACGCCGGCCCGTGACAGCGCCCCGGCAATCCCGTCGATGATGTTGGTCGACCAGGCATGCCGCTGCTGCGCGTGGTACACGGCCAGGATCGCCCGGGCCGAGACCTCCGACAGCCGTGGCGAGAGCCCGCTGGTCCGCACCGCCACGTCGTTCTCGGTCTGGCCGGCGGCCAGCATCGGCTGCACGATCTCGGTCCGGAACCACTCGGCCTCCGTCTCCGCGATCCGGCGCAGCGAGTCGCCGTACACCCGCAGCGCGCGCTCGATCGCGGCGGGGCGAAAGCCCTCGCCCACCTGGAGCCGGACCAGCGGGACGACCTCCAACTCGTTCTCGCGCATCAGGTCATCGGGCCGGGCCGGCGCCCCGCCCAGCACCTCCCGGATCCCGGTCAGCAGCTCGACGGCGATGCCGTTCTGCGCGCTGCACTCCGCGAAGGTGGTGTCGCTGAGCAGGGAGAAGACCTCGTAGCCCGCCGCGTCGATGAAGTCCAGCGACAGCGCCCCGTCGCGCACCAGCGCACCCAGCCCCTGGAGGTCGATCCCCGCCTGCTCCAGGGCCTGGATCACCTGCACGGTGCGCACGTCCCCGGTCGAGAACCGATCCTCCCCGTCGGGCGAGACGATCCCCAGCTCCACCAGGCGGCCGACGTACTCGACCGTCACCCCGGCGCGTGTCGCGGCCTCCCTGCGCTCGAAATCGCCCATGGCCGCAAGCGTAGCGCGCCGCTGCGCTCCCCCGAGCACGTCCGGCGGCGGAAACCTCACCCACAGACGACTAACGGCCAAGATGGGGCCACGCCGGCCCGGATCGGCCCCACAATCGGGCTCCCGATGGCCGTTTCCCTCATCCGGCGAGGCTGGCGGCCAGGCTGACCGTTCTCAGTGGCCGTTAGGCATTACGGGCTGAGGCTTCGGCCATCGCGGCGGCCGGACTGGTCGCCGGCGGGCCCCGCCGACTGGTCGGCGACTGGTCGCCGGCGGGCCACCATCCCGCGTGACGCTCTAGGCTGAGCCCGTGCAGCACGAAGCCGCGCCTGAGGGGCAGCCGACTATCCGCCTCGCCCAGCCGGAGCGCGACGCCCCGGCCGTGGCCGACATCTACCGGCCCTACGTGACCCACAGCCACGCGTCGTTCGAGATCGATCCACCCGGCGCGCGCGAGATGGCCCGCCGGATGAGCGCCACGCTGGCCCGCTACCCGTGGCTGGTGGCGGAGCTCGGCCGAGGGGAGCAGGCCGAAACCGTGGTCGGCTACGCCTACGCCTCGTCGCACCACGAGCGGGCCGGGTACCGGTGGTCGGTCAACGTGTCCGCCTACGTGGCCGAAGGCCACCATCGGCGAGGGATCGGCAGCGCGCTGTATCGGGCCCTCTTCGAGCGCCTGGTGGAACAGGGGTTCGTCAACGCCTACGCGGGGATCTGCCTGCCCAATCCGGCCAGCGTGGCGCTGCACGAGCGGATGGGCTTTCGGCTGGTCGGCACCTACGAGGGAGTAGGCCACAAGTTCGGCCGCTGGTGGGACGTCTGGTGGTACCACCGCCCGCTGGCGCCGCGGACCTCCGACCCGTCCCCGCCGTCGCCTCCGCGCGAGCCGGTGTAGCATCGGCGCGGATGCCACCCAAGAAGAAGCCCGCCCCCGGTCGTCCACGCCAGGTCCGCTCCCTCCGCGACCGCTGGCGCAAGGCCGATGACGCCTCCCGGCTCGACCCCGCCTCCGAGCCGCACGGCGAGCACGAGCGGCGGCGGACCGAGTCGCTCGACTCCCTGGACCGCATCCGGGGCGACGCCCCCGACGACGACCTGGAGACGCGTCGCGCCGCCGACGCCATGGAGCGGGAGGTCGAGCGCTCTCGCCGGCGCGACGAGCACAAACCTCCCTCCTGACGGGCGCCGCCGGGCGGCGTGGTATGCTTGTCTCCCCTGGAACTGCCGGGGGACTCCGCTTGGTCGTTTGGTTCCTTCTCGAACCGGCCGTGCGCCGTAAGAAGAGTTCGAGAAGTTTGAGGAAAAACGACCATGGCTACCGGAACCATCAAGAAGGTCATCTCCGAGCGCGGCTTCGGCTTCATCGGCACCGCGGAGGGGAAGGACTACTTCTTCCACAAGGACGGGCTCGGGGCCTCGCTCGACTTCGACCGCCTGGTCGGCGGCGAGCCGGTGAGCTTCGAGATCGAGAAGACCCCCAAGGGTGACCGCGCCGTCCAGGTGCAGTCGGCCTAGGGGCTTCCGCCTTACCCAGCGATTGCGAGCGCCTGGCCCCCCAGCCGGGCGCTCGTGGTCTGAAGAGGAGCCGTCATGGCAGCCGACTGTATCCACGGATTTTCACTGACCCAGTGCGCCGCCTGCCGCACCTGCCGCCACGGCTTCATGACCAGCCGATGCAGCCGATGCCGCGAGGACGCAGGGCGCAAGCTCGTCCGCGAGCCGCAGCCCACCGAGGAGTACGAGGGCTACGAGATCTACTTCGTCGCCGCGCAGAACAGCTGGTACTACCGCGCGCCCGAGGCGGTGTCGTCGGCCGAATCGTTCCGGTCGGCGTTCCTCGCCCGCCGGGCGGTCGACCGCCTGCTCACCGCCCCGGCCGGCAAGGCCGCGGCTGGCGGCAAGCGCCGCCGCTGAGGCTCGCCCGGAGCGGCCCCCGCCCGCCCGCTCGGTATCCCCGCCCTCAGCTTCTCATCGGTCCCGCCGGCGGCCCCAACCGGCCGAAACCGCAATTCCCGGTGATCATCATCTCGGCGTTCTGGCCGACGCAACGCGAGGCACCGCCGGACACCGTGGTGCTCCAGAAGCCGGTTCCCGCCGAGGAGATCCTGCGCGTGGTGCGCGAAACCTGCGGCCGGAGCCGCCCGGCGGCGTAGCCGACGTGGTAACGGCCATCCGCGCCTGGCCGATGGCCGAAACCGCAGCTTCAGACGACTAACGGCGAAGATGGGGCCGATGAAGAGCCCCAGACGGCGCGCCGACCGCTTCCCGGTGGCCGCCTCCCTCACCAGCTGAGGCCAGCCGCCAAGATGGCCTGCGCCGATGGCCGTTAGGCGTCACCAGGTGCGTTTTCGGCCGCCGAGCCACCATGTCGGCCGTCCGCAGCGCCCGACTGGTCGGCGACTGGTCTACCGACGTCCCGGGCTCGGCCCGTTCCTCCCCCGCCGCGATCCCACGACCAGGTACAGCGCCACGCCCAGCACGAGCGCGACGGCAATGGTCAGCGGCGGGTCACGAACACGTACTCGGCGCTGTCCTCGGTGAACGGCTCGCCGGCGAAGCCGCCGTACAGCGCCTCCAGCTCCAGGCCGGCCACGTCGATCAGCCCCAGCCACTCGTTCTTGGTCGCCCACCACAGGGAGCTCACCTCGCCCGACTCGAGAACGATATCCACCCGGTTCTCCCCCACCGCATAGCGGATGGTGTGGGGCACCGGCCGCTCCTGGCGGACACCGTCCAGCCGCCCAGCTACGGCATGGTCGAACGCGAATGCGTTCCAGGCGAACCGCCCGCCGGGCCGCAGCGCATCGGCCACGCGCTCGAACGTCCGGCGCCGATCGGCCCAGGTCGGCAGGTGCAGGAGGGCCCGGGCCGGGCAGTAGATCAGAGCCGCCGGCTCGTCGAGGGCGAGGTCGCGCATGTCGCCCTCGCGCAGGTCCAGCTCCACGCCCGCCTCGGCAGCCCGCGGCCGAGCCTGCTCCAGCATCGCCGGCGAGGTGTCGATCCCGATCACCGGTCGCCGCGTCGCATGCGCCACGGGAATCGCCACCCGCCCGTTTCCCACCGCCAGCTCCACGATCGCCCCGTCCGGGGCCTGGCGCGCCAGCTCCACGTAGAACGGCACGTCGGCGGTCACCTCCGCCGACCACTCGTCGTAGCGGGCCGCGAACGCCTCGTCCCAGCTCATCGGCCGAGGCTACGCCTCGCCGGCCTCGCCGGCCTCGCCGGTCGCGTCGGGGGTTCGCGGGAAGAGCGGCCGATAGTCGCGCGTCATCTGGCCCAGCCGCCGACTCGTGTACCACATGAATGCCGCCGTGCCGATGAAGAGGCCGGCGGCTCCCACGATGAGCGCGACGACCGTCGAGGTGCCCAGCTGGACCGCCAGCACCGCGAAGATGGTGGCCAGCAGAACGGCGTTGATCACCGCGACCTGAAAGGGGGTCGCCGCGATCACCAGCAGGACGAACGACGGACGGGGCGGCAGCGCCATGGTGGTCCTGACGCCCTCTTCGTCATCGGTGGTGCCCATCACGAAGTGCGTCTCCAGGTCCGGCGCCAGTCGCATGTAGGCGGCGCGAATTCGGTTCATGCCGATGACGCACAGCGCGTCGTGGTAGTTGGCGGTGTCCAGGCGCAGCAGCGTGCCGATCCCCAGGAAGAGCACCACCGGCAGCACGACCAGCGCGAACAGCCGGAAGGCCTCCCCGAAGGCCGATGCCTGTGCCACCAGTGCCAGCGCGACGACCGCGAACGAGAGGGTCGACAGGAAGATCCCGGTCCGGCTGAACGACTCGGTCCATGCCAGGTTCCGCGACGCCAACAGGCTCCAGTGCTCGGTGGAGAGCACCTGGAGGCGCATCTGGGGAGTCGCGGCGCCTCCTGGGGCCGGAGCCTCGGCATCGGCCGTCACGTCGGCTCTGGTCGGTGGGGTGGGCGCGTTGCTCGTCATCACACTCCTCTCCTGCGTCGGACTCAGCCTACCCAGCAGGGCAAACGCGTACCGTCGCCCTCGCGGCCGAGCTCGGAAGCCGCACGTGCTGACGACCAACGGCCACGATGACGCCCTATACGGGCGCGAACCCGCCTCAAACTCCTCCCCGATGGCCGCCTCCCTCGCCCGGCGCGGCCTACGGCCAAGATGGCCGATTCCGATGGCCGTTAGGCATCACCAGATGAGGTTTCGGCCGATGTGAACCACGGCTAGCATCGGCGCCTAGGATCGACGACGACAGACGACAGGAGCCGAACCGATGAAGTGGACCAAGTCACCGCCGGAGCTGGTCGCGCGCTTCGAGGCCGCGACGCCGGACGACCCGCGCCTCCTCCGCCGGCCGATGTTCGGTTACCCGGCCCTCTTCCTGAACGGGAACATGGTCGCCGGCACCTTCCGGGACCAGGTGATGGTCCGCCTGCCCAACGCTGACCGCCAGGCGGCACTGGCCGAGGGCGCCCTCCCGTTCGAGCCGATGCCGGGGCGCCCCATGAAGGAGTACGTCTCCGTTCCCTCGGGCGCCCTCGCCGACGAGGCGGAGCTCGCCACATGGCTTCAAAGGGCCCTCGAATACGTCGCCACGCTGCCTCCGAAGCCCGGCAAGAGATGATCCGTCCGACAGCGGAACTTGTGCTCCTGCACCCTCCCGGATAGGCTGCGAACCACCGGATTGGGATAGAGAAGCGGGAGAGCCGTGTTTCGCGGGGTCGCCAGGGCGTGACGGCGGTGGTGGAACAGATCGCCCTGCTGGAAGCGGCGATCGCGGAGCAGGACGCTCTGCGTCCGGCGCTCGGTGACGCGGCGGTCGACCCGGTCATCAGCGCCCGCAGGGCGCAGATCGCACAGCTCCAATCTCGGGAGCCGGACGCCACGGACGGCGAGCCTGGCGGGGCCGTCGGTAGCGCCGCGCTGGAGCAGTTACGCGCGCGGATCCCCCCGGAGCTCGCCGACAAGGCTCGGATCATCGGCGCCGCGGCACAGCGCGGCGCCGAACGCAGAACCGTCACCGTGCTCTTCGCCGACCTGTCCGGCTTCACCGCCCTGAGCGAGCGCACCGATCCCGAGATCATCCAGGCGTTCCAGGGAGACCTGTTCGACGAGCTCTCCACCGTCGTCTACGAGTACGAAGGGTTCGTGGAGAAGTTCGTCGGCGACGCCATCGTCGCCATCTTTGGCGCGCCGCTCAGCCACGAGGACGACCCGGAGCGAGCGCTCCGCGCCGCGCTCGCCATCCGCGACCGGATGGAGGTCCTGAACCGGCGCTGGAGCGAAGAGCTCGGCGAGTCGCTGACCCTGCACATCGGCCTCAACACCGGACCTGTGGTGGCTGGTCAGATCGGATCCGACGTGGCGGGCGGCTACGCCGTAACCGGCGACACGATCAATACCGCCTCGCGGCTGCAGGCCGCCGCTGCCCCCGGCCAGATCCTCGTCAGCCAGAGCACGTACCGGCCAGTCCACGAAGCGTTCGTGTTCCGCCGTCTGGAGCCCATCCAGGTCAAGGGCAAGCGCGAGCCGTTGAGCATCTTCGAGCTCGTCCGCGCGCGCCTCCATCCGGGCAAGTCGCGCGGCATCGAGGGCCTGACGGCGCCCATGGTGGGCCGTGATCCGGAGCTCCGACAGCTGCGGCAGGTCAGCGACCGGCTGCTCCGGGGAGAGGGGGCAATTGTCCTGATCACCGGCGACGCGGGAATCGGCAAGTCACGTCTCGTCTCCGAGTGGCGGACGACCCTCGGCGGCCGCGTCCGGTGGCTGGAGGGGCGCTCGTTCCCCGGCGCCTCCGCCACCCCGTACGACCCGTTTCTGGAGATGCTGCGCCGGTACGCCGGGATCGCCGAGGAGGATTCCGAGTCGACCGCCAGGGAGCGGCTCGCCACGGCGCTCCGGATGCTGTTCCAGGGTGAGCCGGACGCCGGCGCCATCGTGGCCGGCATGCTGGGCATGCGCCCGACGCCGGACGAGGCCGCCGTCCTCGCCGAGCTGACACCACGCGCTCTCGCCCAGCGGCTGGTGGCGCTGGTCGAAGGACTCTTCACCCGACTGGCCACCGAACGGCCGACGATCCTCGTGATCGAAGACGTCCACTGGACGGACGACAGCTCGCTCGAGCTGCTCGAACGGCTGCTGCCGCTGACCGCAAGCGTCCCGCTCGCCATCGTGGCCGTCTCTCGCCCCACCGAGGCGCCGTTCCTGAGGATGGTCGCCACAGAGCACGCCGATCGGCTCACCAGGGTCGAGCTGCACGCGCTCGAAGCCGAGGCGTCGGCCACGCTGGTGCGGGAGCTCCTGGCGACGCCGGAGGCGCCGGAGGCGGCCCGGACCCTCATCCTCGAGAAGGCGGAGGGTAACCCGTTCTTCGTGGAAGAGGTGATCCGCTCGCTCACGGAGAGAGGTGCCCTGGTCCGCGATCCGGACGGCGGAAGGTGGACGACCACGGCCCTGCTCGATCGCGTCTCCGTGCCCGATACGCTCCACGGCGTCCTGATGGCGCGCCTGGATCGGCTCCCCGATGAGCCGCGACGGTTGGCGCAGCAGGCCGCCGTCATCGGTCGCACCTTCCTGTACCGGGTGCTTCTCTGGCTGGCAGAGGCAGACGTGGCGCTGGAGACGGACCTGTCCGAGCTCGAGCGCGAGGCGCTGATCCGGGAGCTCAGGAGCGATCCCGAGCTCGAGTACATCTTCCGACACGCCCTCATCCACGACGTCGCCTACGAGAGCCTCCTGGCGCGTGAGCGTCGCCATCTCCACGCCCGGGTCGGCGAGGCCATCGAGAAGCTGTTCCCCGACCGCGTGGGGGAGTTTCACGCCGTCCTCGGGCGCCATTTCCTGCTGGGCGAGGTCTGGGAGCCGGCATTCGAGCACTTCGTCAGCGCCGGCGATGCCGCAACCCGCCTGCACGCCCACAGCGAGGCTCGTCAGCAGTACGCGAGGGCGCTCGAGGCGCTGGCAAAGATGCCGCGGTCGGAGGAGAACCGCCGCCGACTGGTGGACGTGACGATCAACCTGGTGGCGGTGTCGTGGGGCGCGGAGGACCCGGAGCGCAACCTCGCCCGACTGACCGAGGTCGAGGCCGTCGCCCGCGAGCTGGCCGGGCCCGACGGCTCCCCCGGCGCGGACATGATCCGACTCGCCAGGGTCCAGTACTGGCTCGGCCGCATCCACTACTACCGGGACGAGCCGCGAGAGGCGATCCCGTACTTCAAGCAGGTCCTGGCCGTCGCCCAGCAGCTGGGTGATGAGCAGCTGCTCGGGTTCCCCTCGGCGCTCATGGGCAGGGCCCTCTTGATGCAGGGTCACTTCGACCAGGCGGCCCGGCTGCTGTCGCTCGCCGCTGGGCCTCTCGAGAAGTCCGAGGACTGGCTCGAGTGGTCATACACGGTCGCCTTCCTGGGCGTTTCCCTCGCCATCGGCGGGCAGGTCGCTCGAGGACGGGACGAGAGCGCCAGGGCCCTTGCCCGCGCCCGGGAGACCGGCAACGCGGCCGCCATCGCCGGCTGCCTGCCCGTGGTCGGCTTTCAGTCCTACCTGGCCCGCGACGCCGAGTCCTTCTACCAGGCGGCGCGCGAAGCGACCGCGGAGGCCAGACGGGCCGAGAGCCCGCTGCTCGCCCACATCGGCCTGGTCTTCGAGGCCTGGAGCCTCAGCATGCTCGGGCGCCACGCGGAGGCGGCCGGACAGATGGCGGAGGCCCAGGCGGTGGCGAAGACGCTCGGCGGCAGGCTGTTCATGGCCGACTGGGCGGCCGCCGCCACCGCGGAGCTGGCGCACAACGCGGGCGAGCGCGAGCAGGCGATCGGCCAGGCGCAACAGGCCGTCGAATTCGCCCGTTCCATCGGCGGGATCTTCGGCGAGGCCCTGGCCCATCGGGTGTGGGGTGTCGCGCTGGCCAGCCTGCCTGAGCCGAACCATGCCGAATCGGACGCGCACCTGTCGAGCAGCATCGAGCTGTTCGAGTCCGGTGGGGCGCTTCTCGAGGCCGCTCACACCCACCTCCTGTGGGGTCAGCTGTCCCAGGAGCGCGGAGATGGGGTTGCGGCGACCGACCACCTGCGCCGCGCCGCCCCGGTCTTCGAGGAGGCCGGGCTCACCGCCCAGCTCGATCTCGCCCGTACCATGCTGGATGCAGTGGCGGTGGAGGAGAAGAGATGAGTCAGAAGGCCCATGCGAGACGGTCGCGGGGCGGCACGGCAGCCGCGGTCTTCGGGCCCGGACAGCAGCTCTACCAGTCGTACTCGGTCGAAGAGGACAGGGAGCGAACCAACGTCCACTACGAGCTGCCGCTCGAATTCTTCTACACCCTGACCGGCGGCGAATGGAACGTGTACTCGGCCAACACGTGGAACCGGGCCGCGACCGAGACGGAGAGCCAGGAGGAGAAGCTCGACCTGCTGGCGGAGCTGATGGAGCTACGCCCCGGCATGCGGATCCTGGACGTCGGCTGTGGCTGGGGTGGTCCGCTCGTGTACCTGAGTCGGAAGTACGGCGTGCAGGGAGTCGGCCTCACCCTCTCGCCGCTCCAGCGGCGGGCAGCCGAGGAGCGGGTCGCCCGCTACGGCGCCGACGTCTCCATCGTGGAACGCCACTGGAAGGACTACACCGATGACCGGCCCTTCGACGCCATCTACACCGATGAGGTGATCGTCCACTTCCGCGATCTCGGCGACTATTTCGCGAAGGTGTTCGCCCTGCTCCGGCCAGGGGGTCTGATGCTCAACAAGGAGCTGCACTTCGCCCACGCGCGGTACAGCCAGATGACCCGGGCGATGGCCTTGATCCACGAGCTGTACGGGTCGACCGGGAACTACCGGACGCTAGCCGACGAGCTCACCCTCGTGGGCGAGGCGGGTTTCGACCTGCGGCACGTCCGGCAGCTGTCGCTGCCGCACTACGTGCGGACGATCGACCTGTGGTCGGCGAACCTCAGGAACGCAAAGACGCGACTCGAGGCGCTGGTCGGCCGCGAGACGCTGCACCGCTTCCGCGTCTATCTCCAGCTCTGCCACCACATCATGAGCGGGACGCG
>CAYXZN010000031.1:0-3133 GCA_964469325.1 uncultured Steroidobacteraceae bacterium | reverse complement strand
GCGCCGCGGTCCTCAAAGCGGAGGTCCGACCCGGCGACCAGGTCTCGCACCGTGCTCGACACCAGCACCTCGCCCGGCGCGGCCAGCGACGAGATCCGCGCCCCGATCGAGACGGCAATCCCCGCCACCTTCCCGTCGTGCAGCTCGCACTCGCCGGTGTGGATCCCCGCCCGCACCTCGATTCCCAGCGGACGAACGGCGGCGGCAATGGCGGTCGCGGCCTGGACGGCGCGCGCCGGCCCGTCGAAGGTGGCGAAGAAGCCGTCGCCGGCGGTGTCGAGCTCCTCTCCCTGGAAGCGGGCCAGCTCGCGCCGCACCAGGGCGTGGTGCCGACTCAGCAGATCGGCCCAGCCGGCGTCGCCCAGGCGGGCGGCGGTCTGGGTCGACTCCACGATATCGGTGAAGAGGATGGTGGCCAGCACGCGCCTGGCGGCCGCCGGTGCGGAGAGCGACGCGATGAATCGGCTGGTCGCCTCCATGGTCGCCGCGTGCACCTCCTCGTCGACCCAGGTGAAGAGACCCTCGAACCAGGGCAGCTCGACGAGCTGCGAGCCGCGTATGCGGTCGGCGGCGTATCGGGCTCGCTCGCGGTGCATCGGCCTGGCCAGGATGAGGGTCGGCACCCGGATGGCCGAGAGCACATCGGTCACGTCGACCTCCATGGCCATGCGGTAGGCGGTCAGCGCGGCGCCGGGGCTGAGGCTGCGGCGCGTGTGCCACACGAACCACTCCACGAAGTCGGTGTCATCTGCCACCTCGGGCGCCCACTCCCGGGCGAGCGACTCCAGATAGCCGCGCTCGCCCCAGGAAGCCCGGACGTCGCGCAGGCGATCACGCCACTCGTCGGCGCTGGGCGCCCACGGGTAGTCGTCCCCGGCGGTGCCGCGGACCAGCGGGTCCAGGAGCATGAGGCCGGCGCACCGGTCGGGGTAGGTCGCTGCGAAGAGGATGCCGATGCCGGTGCTGTTCAGCCCGGTCCACACCACCGCCCGCTCGGAGCCGGCATCGTCCATGACGGCACGGATGTCGTCCATGGTGGTCTCCAGCGACTGGACCTCGCGCACACGGTCCGACAGCCCCGTCCCGCGGCGGTCGAGCATGAGCACCCGGCCGTTGGCGGCCAGCCCCTCCACGTGCCGGACCAGCATCGGCTGCTCCCAGGTCGACAGCAGGTCGCCGGACATGTGGCGCGCGAAAATCAGGTCGGTGCCACCGGTGCCGCCGGTGCCGCCGGTGCCGACGACCTGGTACGCGATCGCGACGTCGCCGCTGCGGGCGTAGTGGAGCTCGGGGATCTGCACAGGCGCAGTGTCGCTCAGCCGGGTGCGTGGCGCGACCGCTTCTGGGACGCTGGGCCGGCAGTCTCGCCAGATGTGCACCAGGTGATCCTTACGCTCGTCGGGAGGGCCGATTCCTTGTCACCGGTGCACCAGGGCGGACATCTGGCAAGAAATCAGGCTGTCTCCGCCCGTAATGGGCACCACGTGCACATCTGTCACGTGCTGCCAATGTCACCGGGTGCGGTAGACCTCGCGCCGATGGCCGAGCCGGATGATCAGGACCACCAGGCGCTCCTGGACCGTTTCCTTCAGCGCGGCTCGCTCCTCGGCTGTGAGTCCCTGGGACGGCGTCCCGCGCCCCGCGCTGCGCTTGGCCGACTTCCGCGTGTCCTTCATGGGCAGGTTTCCCTCTCTGCGATCGTGCTGGGGGCGACACTGATGCTCAGCGTGCGCCATCGGCGATGGACGGGACGTCGAGACCGAGGTGGTGCGCCAGCGCGTCCCGAACCGCCTTCCGCACGCGAGGGTCGACGACCGTCCCGAGCGGCCGCGGTCTCACCCGCCGCAGGGAGATGGTTCGGACCTGGCTGGCGACGATGACGGCGTCACGCGTCTGGCCCGCCTCGCCGGCCGGGATCGGCACGTCGCCCGGGTACCTGGGGGTCGACCGGGCCGAGGTGATGGGACACACCGTGGCCAACCCGGAGCGGTGAAAGGGCTCGTACGATACGACCAGGGCGCGGCGCGTCCCGGCCTGCTCATGCCCCTGAACCGGGTCGAGGTCGACAACGACCACGGACCAGCGCAGCGGCCCGCTCAGGCGGGCCACGTCTCGCGGTCGGCGGAGCGGTATGCCGCTTCCAGCTCGTCGGTTTCGGCAGCGAACGCCGGATCGCGCGCAGCCTCGTCCCAGGCGTCTCCCTCGGCCTGGTCGCGCAGCCGCCGCGCCAGCTCGTCGACGGCGAGCTCCACGACCCCATCCTGCGAGCTCGCCACGCCGTACCGCTCAGCCATCTCCCGGACGGTGCGCACCGTCCTGGGGTCGAGGTTGTAGGTGCGCTTCACCCGTGCCGCCATCGGGCGAGCATTGCACGTCCGGATCCGGGTGTCAAAGCGGACGTAGACGCGAGGCTCTCGGGTAGCCGACTGGTCGGCGACTGGTCTACCGGGAGGGACGACCTGGGGCCGATTCCTGGTCGCCCGTAGCGCCACAACGCCTTCCCATCTCGAAACGTTCCTCAGGCCGACTCGGCGGTGCCGACGGCCGTGGTAGGGGCTGGAATCTCCTCCCCGCTCGCGCGCATCAGCTCGAGGTGCAGGCGAATCGCCTCGCGGATGTTGCGCTGGACCTCGGCCCGGCTGCGACCCGTCGCCACGCAGCCAGGCAGATCCGGCACGTAGGCGGCCCAGTTACGCGGTGAGCGCTCGTAGACGACGGCGTACTTCATCCCTTGTCTCGCTCTTCGCCTGCCTGCCGGAGGATACTCCGCCACGTCCCCGGGGGAAGATCGTCGGACAGGTGACCCGGCACAGTGACGGTACCCGGCTGTAATAGCTGGCAGCCGGCATCCTCAGGGTCCGATCCGGCGGCCGAGCTGCGGGTAGTCGACCACGAACCCGTCCGAATCGATCAGCAGGTCGCTCTGGAAGCCGTCGGACGCGTAGCGGACCAGCGCCCCGCCGCCGTCCCACAGCCGCAGGTGCGCATACCGCTGCCGATGCGCCACCACTCGCAGGCTCGGCACCTGGATGAACGCCATCACGAGGTCGTAGTCGCCCGGGCCGGCGTGCAGGCCGTGGCGGAGGATCGGCATGGTGTTCGTCATCGGGCAGGCGGCCAGGTCGCAGTCGAG
>CAYXZN010000030.1:0-15812 GCA_964469325.1 uncultured Steroidobacteraceae bacterium | reverse complement strand
ATCGGCCCCGGAAGTCCTCCATCTTCTGCTCGCGGATCGAGTTGATGAAGTCGTTGGTGAACTTCTCGCTGGTGGCGTACAGAATCCGCTTGCGCGGGAACTTGGCGGCCACTGCGTTACCGATGGCGTGCATCAGGTGCGTCTTGCCGAGGCCCACGCCGCCGTACAGGAAGAGCGGGTTGTAGGCGTGGCCCGGGCGCTCCGCCACCGACAGGGCGGCCGCGTGGGCGAGCCGGTTAGCGCTGCCGACGATGAAGTTCGTGAAGCCGTAGCGCGCGTTGAGGTTGTAGGTGTTGCCGTTCGGCGACGCCGGCGGCAGCGGCATGGCATCGGTGTCGACGGCTCCGGTCGGCGCAGGCGGCGGGGCCCCGGAATCGGCGACCACGAACTCGACCTGCACGGATCCTCCGACCACCCGGGCCAGGGTCTGGCTGACGAGCGTCCGGTAGCGGTTGTCGAGCCAGTCACGGGCGAAGCCGTTGGGTGCCGCGATCCGGTACCGGTTGCCGTCGACGTCGAGGAGCTGGGTGTCCTTGAGCCAGGTCTCGAAGTTGGCGGGGGAGAGCGAGATCTGGAGCTCTCCGAGGGCGGCACGCCAAACCTGCTTCGCATCCATCGGCAACGATGTCTCCAACCGGTTTGGCGGGGTCCCCGCCGCGGGTGTCTGGGCGTCCTCCGCGCGCCTTCGGCTGCCGGACCAGCGGGTGCTCGGGGGGCCGACCGGACGCGGAGGTCGGGCCAGTGTAGCGCAGGCCTTCCGGCGGCGACAACGTTTTTCCGACGCGGCGTCGGGGGCCCGCCGGCGTCGCGGAGGCGCCGAAGTTTGACACTCCGAATCGGCCATCGCTACAATCTCGGGAGCGAAACGGGCCTCGGGTCTGATCGCGCGCAGCAGGCTGGCGAAAGGCCAGCCCTTCGTGTGTTCTGGACCGCTTGCAGCGCAGAGGCACGAGAGCAGAGGTAACGGCGGCAGCCAATGAAGCGAACCTACCAGCCCAAGCGGCGCGCCCGGAAGCGAGAGCACGGCTTCCTGGCCCGCATGTCGTCGAAGGCAGGTCGGCGCATCATCGCCCGCCGCCGCGCGAAGGGACGCAAGCTGCTGACCCGCTAGCCGCACGAGGGCGTCATGCCTGCCTTCCCCATGCTTCGGCGGGCGGCTGAGTTCGACGCCATCACCCGTCGCGGCGCGGTTCACACCTCGGCTCTCCTCGTCCTGCGGACGCTGCGCAATGGCGGCGACACGACGCGCATCGGGATCTCGACGCCGCGGGCGCTCGGCGGGGCGGTCGTGCGCAACCGCACGCGCCGGCGACTGCGAGAGTTGATCCGGGAGCGGTATGAGACCCTCCCGTCGGGCTGGGACCTGCTGGTCATCGCTCGACAGCAGGCCGCCGGGGCCACGTTCGCCGAGCTGCGCGAGGCGCTCGAAACGGTCCTCGCGCGATCGGAGCTGGATGGATGAGGAAGATCGGCCTGGGAGTGATCGTCGCCTACCAGCGGCTGACCGGCTGGATGCCGCCGTCGTGCCGCTACGCACCGAGCTGTTCCCAGTACACCTACGACGCCATCGCTCGGTACGGGCTGCTGCGCGGCTCGTGGATGGGGGTACGGCGGATCGCGCGCTGCCACCCGTTCCACCCCGGCGGCTACGACCCCGTGCGATGACCAAGAGCTCGTCTTGAACGGATTCTTGGGCATCGAGCGCTTCGTCCCGCCCTGGGACGTCTTCTTCCTGCCGCTCTTCAACCTGCTCGTCGGCTTCTACGAGCTGCTCTTCAGCGACTTCGCGCTGGCGATCATCGTCTTCACCGTACTGATCCGGACGGTGCTGGCACCGCTCTACATCCGCCAGATCCGATCGTCCAAGGAGATGCAGGCGGTCCAGCCGCTGATCCGGGAGATCCAGCGCAAGCACAAGGGCAACCGCCAGAAGATCTCCGAGGAGACGATGGCGCTGTACCGCGAGCACGGGGTGAACCCGCTCGCCGGCTGCCTGCCGGTGCTGGTCCAGCTGCCGATCCTGTTCGCCCTGTACCAGGCGCTGATCCGGGCCGCGGGCGTGGTGCAGGGGTTCAACCCTGCGGACAAGGCGCCCGACCAGGTGGAGGCCTTCAACACCCTCCGCGAGCGTTTCCCACAGATCGCCGAGGTGGCGCGCAACGAATGGCGGGTGCCGGTCGACGTCAACGGGGTGGCCAACGCCTGCAACCTGCCCGAGTACGCGGTCGTGGAGATGGACCGCTTCGTCCCGCTCAACTGCCAGCTGATCGACCCGCTCAAGCTGAGCGCGCCGGTCGACACCACCATCACCTGGCTGGCGGGCCTCGACCTCGCCGACATCGACCGCACCTTCGCGGTGGTGGTGGCCGGCTTCTCCGTCTCAGCGCTGGCGATGCTCGCCGGCGTCCTCCAGTTCGTCCAGGTCAAGATGACCGCCCCGCCGCGGAACCCGGACGACCCGATGTCGAGCACCACCTCGACCATGACCTACCTCTTCCCGATCATGACCGTGGTCTGGGGCGCGTTCCTCCCCAGCGGGCTGATCCTGTACTGGATCGTCTACACCGCCTACCTGATCGGGCAGCAGTTCTTGATGTTGGGCTGGGGGAACCTGTTCCCGATCTTCGGCTGGTCCCCGGGCTTCATGGCGGGCCGCCAGCAGGGCGGCGGCAGCGCGCCGATGAACGCCCGTGCCGCGGCCGAGCCGGAGCGCGAGGAAGACGCCCCCACCCAACCCACCAACCGCGCCGGGGGCGCGCCGGGCAAGGGCGCCGGGCGCCGCTCCAAGCGACGACGACGAGGCCGGGAGGGCCGCAAGCGATGACCTTCAAGGAGTACACCGGAAAGAACGTCGAGGAGGCGATCCGCGCCGCGATGCGCGACTTCGAGGCCGAGCTCGCCGACCTCGACATCGAGATCCTCTCGCAGGGCAGCCGGGGAATCCTCGGCGTGGGCGGAGAGGAGGCGCGCATCCTCGCGGCGCCCAAGGCCATGGTGGCGGCGGCGGAGACGGTCCGTGCGGCTCCCCAGGAGCCGCCTCCCGCCGCGGCCGCCGCGGACGAGACCCCGGAGACGACACCCGAGGAGGCACCTGGGGAAGCGGCCGCCCCCGCCGGCGAGACGGAGATGCCCCAGGCGACCGACGCCGACTCTGAGCCGGCCGGGGAGCGCGAGCGGCGCCCCCGACGGCGGACCCGCGCCCGCGGGCGGCGCACCGACGGGGAGGAGGCGCCGCGCGAGCGAACGGCGGTGGGGCCCGGGGAGCGACGCGAGGCGCCCGCGGGCAACGGCCGGCGGGTGGAGGAGGTGATCCCGTTCATCCCGGCCAAGCCGCTCGAGGAGCTGACCGACCAGGAGCGAGCCGTCCTCGACCAGGCCAAGTCGGTCCTCGAGGAGCTGCTGCGCCTGATGGAACTGGACGCCAGGGTCGAGGTGGCGATGGGCGTGGAGACCGCCAAGCTCAACGTGCGTGGATCCGATCTGGGCGTTCTGATCGGCCGCCGCGGCGAGAAGCTCGCGTCGCTGCAGCACGTCGTCAACCTGATCGTGGCCAGGCGCGAGGGGCGCTCGAACCGCGTCACGGTCGACGTCGAGAACTACCGCGGGCGCCGCGAGGACCAGCTGCGGGACGTCGCCGACCGGGCGGCCAAGCGCGTGACCCAGAGCGGCAAGATCATCCAGCTGGAGGCGATGCCGCCGGTCGAGCGCCGGATCGTGCACCTCGCGCTGCGCGACAACCCCAAGGTGCGAACCCAGAGCGTGGGAGTCGAGCCGAATCGCCGGGTGGTCATTCTCCCCGCCAGCCAGGTCAAGGAGTGACCCCGACCGGCGCCTGACCGCCGCGCCCCCGGGCCGGATGAAGATGCACGACGGAGACCTGCGGCTGGTCGGCCTGCTGTCGGCAGGCGGCCCCTGGTTCGGCTATCGCTCCACGCCTGGGGGGCCGCGCCTGGCGTTCCTGGAGGCGGACGGGTCGGTGCGAGTGCCACCTGGCGAGCCCGAGCACCGGAGGCGCGAGCTGCTGGCCGTCGCGATCGCCTACTTCGAGGAGGCCTCCGGCGCCGTGCCGCCGGAGCTGGAGGCGACCCACGGCGACGTGGCGGAGGCCGTCCGCTGGCTGGCCGAGCGCGAGGAGGACGCCGGCCGGCGGGAGGCGCTGTCCCGGACGGTGGACGCCCTCGATGACGGCCTCGGCGCCGAGGCGGTCACGGGGCTGCTGCGGGAGGCGCTGGGCGACCGCGGCGACTGCCTCGCCCTGATCGCCTCCCGCTACCTGGAGGCTGGCTGAGCGCGGCTCAGACCTGGTCGCGACGCTCCTCGCCGCCGCCCATCGGCTCATCTGCCCGCGGCTCCTCGGCCGGGGGCGCGGCGGGCGGCGGTGCGGCGGCCGGAGGCGGGGGCGGGGGAGCGGCCGCCGGTGCGGCATCGGCCCGGGTCTGCGTCGTCTCGGCACGCTCGGTGGGAGGCGGCGCGGCGGCCGGAGGAGGAGCGCCCCGGTCAGAGGAGGCGGTCCCGAGCTGGAACTTGCCGCCCTCGGCCTGGAACTCCTTCCAGCCAGCCCAGCCCATCAGCAGGCCGCCGGCGATCCCGATCAGCGAGCCGATCAGCCAGACTCCGCCGTAGACGCCGAGGAAGCCGATGGCCGGCAGGAGCCCGAGCAGCGCCAGGATGGCGAGGACCCCCGCGATGCCGCCGACGATGAGCATCAGCGTGCCCTTCGACCCCGGCAGCGAGGTCTTCGGGGACCACTGGGGAAGGAACACGACGACGATCATGGCGACGCCCAGCAGCAGCGTGAACCAGAGGGCCCCGAAGCCGAAGAATCCGAACGATGACAACAGCGCGCCGATGATCGACGCGGCTGCGCCGTAGACGGCGAGCTTCTCATTCTGCGTGAGCTTGCTGAAGTCCATCGGTGCGCCTGCCCTCCATCTCCCTTTGTGCCGGCCGCGAGGCCGCGACCGCGCGACGGTAACACAGCCCTACCCCGCGCGAGCCCAGAAATGCGTGGTTCTGGACAGCACCGGCTCGCGCGCTCAGCACCGTATCACCCTGCCGCAAGGGGGCGGCTTGAGAGCGCTGGGAGAGAGGGAATGGTGGAGATGGGGGAGAATCGAACTCCCCGTCCAGAACCGAGTCGCCGGAGACTTCCTACAGGCATTTCCGGCCTACTTGGGTTTCGCGGTGCGGACCCCCGACCGGCGGGGTGTGCCGCGCGCTATCCGGTTGGCCTTGCGAGCCCTTGGGCGCCGCTCACCGGAGTCGGCGACGCTGCACCTCGCCTGATGTCGCTTCCACGGCCCGGCGAGGTGGGGCCGCGGTCGCGTCGTCGCTAGTTAAGCGGCGAAAGCGTACTGGTTGCTGCCAGTTACTTGGTTGCCCGCTTTTTACGAGGCCAGCGGGCGCCTCGACCTGCGATCTCCGGTCCCCGGGCCCTGTCGAAACCTGACATCCCCACGAACCGAACGGCACAGATGATACCACACCGGGCCGCGAAACGGAACAGGCGTTCTAGAGCTTGACCTTGTGCTTGGCCTCGATCTCGAGCTGGCGGCGTGCGTCGCGCTCGGCGATGGTGCGGCGCTTGTCGTACGACTTCTTCCCTCGACCGATGCCGAGCTCCACCTTTGCCAGGCCGTTGCGGATGTACAGGCGCAGCGGCACCACCGTCAGCCCCTTGGCCGCCAGGCGGCCGGAGATCTCCGCGATCTGGTCGCGGTGCAGGAGCAGCTTGCGCGTCCGCGTCGGCTCATGGTTGAACCGGTTGCCCTGCTCGTAGGGGGCGATGTGCGCGCCGATCAGCCACGCCTCGCCGCGCTCCACCCTCGCGTAGGCATCGGCCAGGTTGACCTTGCCGGCGCGGATGCTCTTGATCTCGGTCCCGGTCAGCACCAGGCCCGCCTCGAGCGTCTCCTCGATGGCGTAGTCGTGGCGGGCGCGGCGGTTGACGGTGACGGTCTGGTCTGGCATGAGTCGTTTCGGATCGGATCAGCGCTCAGGGTAGTCGCAGCGGGCACACTGGGGCGGACACGGAAAGAGCCGGCCTGTCCGGCCGGCTCTCGCCTGATCGCTCACCACGCGAAGTGGTGTCAGTGCACCGCCTCGGTGGTGGCGTGCCTGGAACTACTCACTGCACACCACCTCCTTTCGTTGGGGCCGATCCTACACGCCACCTCCCCGCCCCGCAAGCGCCCTTCGGTGCATCGCTCAAACACCCCGGGTTTCCAATGACGGCCGAGCGCGGGCGTAGTGGACGGCTCAAACGCCGAGCGCTTGAGCCGGCGGAGGAAGAGGTGGATTCGGCGTTCCGGCCGCTGTTCGAAGCAGCGGGTGTTTTGGCCCGCCCGGCGTGGGCGCGCACCCAGGCCCGCCCGGCTGGCAGCGGCCGCACCCGGCCCGCCCGGCCTGGGCGCGCACCCGGGCCCGGCCCTACGCGGGAGCCTGGGTCAGGCCGCGGGGGTCGTAGCTGCTGGGGACGGCCGGCGTCAGCAGGGCGGCCGGGCGAGGCGCGGGCGCGGCACCCGCCGGCGACTCGACGTCGCCCACCGGCCGCGTGGCCAGGAACGCGACCGCGCGCTCCAGCACCGGGTCGACGTCAGGCGGGGTGTCGTCGGGGATCTCGACCGCGATGTCCGGCTGCACCCCATCAGGCGCCACCGAGTTGTGCTCGGGCGTGAACCAGCGGGAGATGGTGATCCGAACGCCGCCGCCGTTGTCGAGCGCGCCCCACACCTGGACGGTGTTCTTGCCGAAGGTGGGTTGGCCGATCAGGGTGGCCCGCCCGAGCTCCTTGAGGGCCGCCGCCACGATCTCGCTGGCCGATGCACTGCCGCGGTTGGTCAGCACCACCAGGTCGATGGCGGGGTCGGTCGCCAGCCCGCCGTCCTCGGCCTCCCAGGTGGTGGTCGTGTCGCCGGACGACTCCTGGAGGAAGATCACGCCGGTGTCGACGAACTGCGAGGCGATGTCGCGCGCCGCTTCGATGTACCCGCCCGGGTTGCCGCGCAGGTCGAAGACGATCTGCTGCGCGCCGGAGTCGAGCAGCTCACGCAGCCCCTCGCGGAACTGCTCGGTCGCCGATGCCGAGAACCCGTTCAGCTTGATGTAGCCGACGGTGTCGTCGAGCATCCGGTTCGCCACCTCGCGCAGCTGGATCTCCGCCCGCTCGATGGTCAGGTCGAAGGTCTCCTCGCCCCGGCGCAGGGTGAGGGTCACTTCGGTACCGGCCGGGCCGCGGACCTTGTTGACGGTGTCGTGGAGCGTCGAGCCCTCGACCGACTCACCGTCGACGGCCAGCACAATGTCCCCCGGTCGGAGACCGGCACGTTCGGCGGGCGCGTCCTCCAGCGGGGCCACGACGACCATGACGCAGACGTCGGTCAGCTCCTCGCACGCCTCGAGGTCGCCGGGATCCTCGAGGTTCTTGATCGCCATCTCGGCCCCGATCCCCTCGAACCTGCCGGACAGGTCGCCGAGGGCGCGCTGGTAGTCCTGCGGAGGCATGTAGCCGCTGTAGGGATCCTCGACCCCGTACTGGAACATGCCGCGGATCGCCCCCTCCGCCAGCGCCTCGTCGTCGAGCTCGTCGACGTACTCGCGCTTCAGCTTCTCGTAGGCCTCGCAGAACGACTCGAACGCCTCGGTCGGCGCGGCGCAGGTCGCCGAACCGCCGGACGCGGTCAGGTAGCCGCCCAGGAAGAGGAGCGCACCGACCACCGCGGCCAGGGCCAGGGAGACGGCCCAGGTCAGCAGGGAAGGGGCGCGCGGAGCCGGTGTGTGGGGCGCCTCGCCCGACGCGCGGCCGGCGGCGTCGGGATCGTGATCGGTCATGGAAGTTGACGAGTCTAGCATCGGCGGGGCGCACGCCCGGTTGCGGTGAGCTTAGGAATCGGCAACCTCAGCGGGATCGGTGCCGGGTCAGGCTCAGGCGGCGCTGGCGAGGTAGGAGCGGACGCTGATCCAGCTGCCGAGTGCGCCGATGCCCAGGCCGACCCCCAGCAGGAGCGCCGACAGGGTGGCCAGGAAGCGGGCGCTCACCGCCGTCGGCAGCTGGAAGACGACCACCATCACCGGCTGGATCGGCTCCCAGACGATGGCCACCAGGACGATGGCGACGATGGCGCCGATCAGCCCGCAGAGCACCCCCTCCAGGATGAACGGCCAGCGGATGAAGCCGTCGCTGGCCCCCACCAACCGCATGATCTCGATCTCGTTGGAGCGGCTGTAGACCGCGATCCGGATGGTGTTCACGATCATGAACAGCACGGTCAGCCCGACCAGCGCGATGGCCACCAGGCCCACGGTCCGGATCAGGTTGATGATCCCCAGCAGCTTGTCGTACTCGGCCTGCTTGGTGATGATCCGCTCCACCTCGGTCCGCTCGGCCAGGAAGCTCCCCACCGGGGCGGAGTACTCGGGCTCCTCGAGCGCGATCTCGAGGCTGGAGTAGAGCTTGATGTTCCCCTCCGCACCGCCCAGGTCGAGCTCCTCGCCCCGCTCCCGGTACACCTCCCGCAGCCGCTGCATGGCCATGGTGGGCGACACGTACGTCACCTCCCGGACGCCCGGCTGCTGCTCGACGTCGGCGATCAGCGCTTCGCGTTCCAGGCTGGTCAGGTTGTCGACCAGCTGCGCCGTGACCGCCACCTTGCTCTCGATGTACTCGAGGCCCGCGTTCATCCCCGACAGGACGATGTACAGGCCCGACAGCAGGACCAGCATCAGCACCACCGTGGCGGTGGCCGCCAGGCTCATCATGGCGTTGCGCCAGAAGCCCTGCCACGCGCGGACGGCGGTGAAGCCGATGAAGCGGATGAAGCCCATCGCTCAGTACTCGCGCTCGTAGGCCGCGCTCACCTCGTCGCGGACCAGGTGGCCGTTCTCGAGGGCCAGCACCCGGCGGCGCATGGCGTTCACGATCTCCTGGTTGTGGGTCGCCATCAGGACCGTGGTGCCGAGGCCGTTGATCTGGATCAGCAGCTGGATGATCTCCCAGCTCGTGACCGGGTCGAGGTTCCCGGTCGGCTCGTCGGCGATCAGGATGGTCGGGTCGTGGACCAGCGCCCGCGCGATGGCGGTCCGCTGCTGCTCACCACCGGAGAGCTGCGTGGGCAGGTGGTGGGCGTGATCGAGGAGGCCGACCAGGGTCAGCAGCTGCGGCACCCGCTCGCGGATCCGGCTGCGTGGCGCGCCGGTCACCTCGAGGGCGAAGGCCACGTTCTCGTAGACCGTCTTGCTGGGCAGCAGCCGGAAGTCCTGGAAGACGATGCCGATCCGCCGCCGGAGCAGCGGCACCTGGCCTCGGCGCAGCCGGGCGACGTCGCGCCCGGCGATCGTCACCCGGCCGCTGGTCGGCAGCTGCTCGCGGATGAGGAGCCGGATGAAGGTGCTCTTGCCGGCGCCCGAGGGGCCGACCAGGAAGACGAAGTCGCCGGCCGGGAGCGCGACGTTCACGTCGGAGAGCGCGACCTTCCCGTTGGGGTAGGTCATGCCGACGTCGATCAGGGAGATGACCGGCTCGCCGTCATCCGCCGGTGCGGAGGTGACCGGCGGCCGATGCAGGAGCGTGGTTGCCATGGGTCCGGCGCATCCTAGCACCGGTCGGCGCCCGGCGCCCCGGGCCGTCAGTTTCCGGCCGATGGGCCAAACGTCACGCCCCCGGCTACGCCTCCGCAGCCCTACGCCTCAGCGGCGGTCGACTCGGCGACCCTCCAGCGCAGGTAGCCCTCGATGAAGGCGTCCAGGTCGCCGTCCAGGACGGCGGTCGGGTTCGACGACTCGACCCCGGTCCGCAGGTCCTTCACCAGCGTGTAGGGCTGGAGGACGTAGCTGCGGATCTGGTTGCCCCAGCCGGCCTCGACGTGCTCCCCGCGCAGGCGGGCCAGCTCCGCCTCGCGCTCCTGCTCCGCCCGCTCGACCAGCTTGGCGCGCAGTACCACCAAGGCACGCTCCTTGTTCTGGTGCTGGCTTCGCTCGTTCTGGACCGCCACCACGATCCTGGTCGGCAGGTGCGTGATCCGCACCGCCGAGTCGGTCTTGTTGACGTGCTGGCCGCCCGCCCCACTGGCCCGGTAGGTGTCGATCCGCAGATCCTCGTCGCGGATCTCGATCTCGGCCGCCTCGTCGACCTCGGGCATCACCTCCACCAGCGCGAAGCTGGTGTGGCGGCGCTTGTTCGAGTCGAAGGGGCTGATGCGCACCAGGCGGTGGACCCCCCGTTCGCCCTTCAGCCGGCCGTAGGCGCGGCGCCCCTCGACGCTGAAGGTGACGCTCTTCAGGCCCGCCTCCTCGCCCTCGGTCGCCTCGAGCATCTCGGTGGCGAAGCTGCGGTTCTGCGCCCAGCGCAGGTACATCCGCAGCAGCATCTCGGTCCAGTCCTGGCTCTCGGTGCCGCCGGCGCCGGCGTGGATGCTGACGATGGCGGGCCGGTCGTCGTACGGCTCGGAGAAGAGGAGCTCCAGCTCCATCCGCCGCCAGTCCGCCTGCAGGGCGGCGAGGTCTCGCTCCAGGTCGGGGCGGAGCTCATCGGCCTCCTCCGGGCTGGCGGCTGCCAGCTCGGCCATCTCGGCCAGCCCGGTGGCGCGGCCTGCGAGGTCCCGCCAGCCGCTCAGCTCGGAGCGCAGCTCCTCCGCCCGTCGGAGGGTGGCCTGCGCCTGGTCGGGGTCGTCCCAGAGAGCGGGATCGGAGGAGCGGCGGGTCAGCTCCTCGAGCTCGGCGTCCTTGCGGGGGAAGTCAAAGACGCACCGCCGTGTCGGCCACGAGCCGCGCCAGTCGGCGCGCCTCGTCCCTAATTTCGTCCATTGCTGATGACCGTGAGCTCCAGCTCCATGCGCACCGCCTTCGAGCGGACCCGGGCGGGGTTGACGCACGGACAGTACGACTGGCGCGGGCAGGTCCCGCAGTTGCCGTCACAGTCGAGGGTCGCCGCGTAGCTGCAGCGCATGCAGTCGCGCTCGCAGACGATGAGGTCCTCGTAGGGGACCTCGGGGTCGCGGAACCTGGTGACGAGAGGGAGGGAGGCTGCTGATGGGGAGGACGGGAGGGGGATCGAGACTCGGTTCGTAGTGCCCGTCAGCTGCTTCACTCATCCCTCCAATTAATCAAAAAGGCCGCGAGATCACAGTGTCTCGGGCTCTCAGACGGGCACCATGCTAGCCGCCCGCCGCGCGCTTGTCACCCCCTTCAGATGCACAAATTCGTGCTCAATTTCTCGGGGCGGGGCTCAGGTGGTGACCGCCTCCCAGGGGGACGCGTGGCGTCGCTCGACGACGGCGGCGTAGCGCTCCAGCATCTTCGCCCAGGCCCCGGCCCGCGCGAAGGCGTCGCGGTACGCAGAGGCGTCCCCGCCGTGTCGCTCCCAGCCGTCGTGCACCAACTCCACCCGGGTCCCCTCGCCGTCGGGCACGAACCGCACCTCGACCTCGCTCGAGCTGCCCGGGTTGGGCTGGGGCGTCCGGTCGGGCCCGATCTGCCAGCTGAAGGCGAGCCGATGCGGCGGCTCCCAGCGGCTGACCCGGCCCCAGTCCAGCCGCATCCCGTGGGGGCCGATCTCGTAGCAGAAGCCTCCCGCTCGCGGCTCGACGCCGATTCGCTCGAGCAACTCCCCCGACCAGGAGTAGTCGCGGGGCCACCAGGCGTTCATTCCGTCGGTGAAGGCGGCGAAGGCGTCCTCTGGCGGAGCGTCAACCGTGACGGCGTGACGGATCGGCTCGATGGTCACCGCGGCTCACGCCCCGTGGCAGCGCTTGAACTTCTTCCCCGAGCCGCACCAGCACGGCTCATTGCGTCCCAGCTTGACGGCGTTGCGGACCGGCTGCCTGGCCCCGTTGCCGTCACCGCCGGGCGCGGCGGCGCGGGTCACCGTTCCCGCCGCCACCGCGGTCGCGGCGGCTCCCGCCGGAGCGGCGGCGGGCCGGCTCTCGGTCACGTTGCGCGCCAGCGGCTGCTGGGCCGGCTCGCGCACCACGGTCACCCGGAAGATGGTGTGGGTCACGTCGTGACGGATCGTCTCCTTGAGCTCGTCGAACATTCGGTACGCCTCGACCTTGAACTCGTTCAGCGGGTCGCGCTGGCTGTACGCCCGCAGGCCGATGCCGCGCCGCATCTCGTCGACCGCGGTCAGGTGCTCGACCCACAGCGAGTCGATCACGCGCAGCAGGACGAGGCGTTCGAGGACCCCCATCTGCTCGGCGCCCAGCTCCTCGCGCTTGCGGCGATAGGCGTTCTCGACCAGCTCCACCACCCGGTCGCCGAACTGCTGTGGGTCGTTCTCGTCGTCGAGGGCGGCGAGCTGTCGCGGCTCGAGCGTCGGCACCATGGCCAGCAGCTGGGCCTTGAGCGTCTCGCGGTCCCAGTCGGCGCTGTACTCGCTGGTGGTCAGGTTGGCGGCCAGCGTCCGCGCCTGGTCCTCGAGCATGGCCAGGATCGTCTCGGTCAGGTCGGCGCGGCGCAGGATCCGGTCGCGCTCGGCATAGATCGTCTCGCGCTGGCGATTGATCACGTCGTCGTACTGGACGACGTGCTTGCGGGTGTCGAAGTTGTAGCCCTCGACCCGGCTCTGCGCGCCCTCGATCGTCTTGCTCACCATCCCCGACTCCAGCGCCTGGTCGCCCGCGAAGCCGAAGCGGGCCATGATGCTCTTCACCCGGTCCGAGGCGAACCGCCGCATCAGGTCGTCCTCCAGGGACAGGTAGAAGCGGCTGCTCCCCGGGTCGCCCTGCCGGCCGGAGCGGCCCCGCAGCTGGTTGTCGATCCGGCGCGCCTCGTGGCGCTCGGTGCCGATGATGTGCAGGCCGCCCGCCTCGATCACCCGCTCCCGGTCCCCCGCGCAGGTGCGGTCCGCCTCCGCCAGCGCGGCCGCCCACTCGTCCCTGCTCGCGTCGAGGACGCTCTTGCCCTGCTTGTGGAGCAGCTCGGCGGCCAGCACCTCGGGGTTGCCGCCCAGCAGGATGTCCGTCCCGCGGCCGGCCATGTTGGTGGCGATGGTGACCGCGCCGCTGCGGCCGGCCTGGGCGATGATCTCCGCCTCGCGCTCGTGGAACTTCGCATTCAGGACGTTGTGCTTGATGCCACGGCGCTTGAGCATCTCCCCCAGCATCTCGCTGACCTCGACGCTCACCGTGTCCACCAGGACCGGGCGGCCGCGCTCGTGCTCGTCGACGATCTCGTCGATGACCGCCTGCCACTTGGCGGGCTGGGTCGCGTACACGAGGTCGGCGAAGTCGTCGCGGATCATGGGCCGGTTGGTGGGAACGACCACCACCTCGAGGTTGTAGATCTTGGCGAACTCCTCCGCCTCGGTCTCCGCGGTGCCGGTCATGCCCGCCAGCTTGTCGTACATTCGGAAGTAGTTCTGGAAGGTGATGGTGGCCAGCGTCCGCATCTCGTGCTGGATCTTGACCCCCTCCTTGGCCTCGACCGCCTGGTGGAGCCCCTCGCTCCATCGGCGCCCGGGCATCAGGCGGCCGGTGAACTCGTCGACGATCACCACCTCGCCGTCCTTGACCACGTAGTCGCGGTCGCGCTTGTAGAGCACCTCGGCGCGCAGCGCCTGGGTCAGGTGACGGGCCATCGAGAAGTCGTTGTCGAACAGGTTCTCGATCCCCAGCCAGCGCTCCATCTTGTCGGTGCCCACCTCGGTGATCGCCACCTGCTTGTGCTTCTCGTCGACGACGTAGTCCTCCTCCGGCCGGAGGCGCGGCACCAGCCGGGAGAACTGGAGGTACTTGTCGGCCGACTCCTCTGCCTGGCCGCTGATGATGAGCGGCGTGCGCGCCTCGTCGATCAGGATGTTGTCCACCTCGTCCACGATCGCGAAGTAGTGGCCGCGCTGGGCGCGGGCACCCAGGTCGACCACCAGGTTGTCCCGCAGGAAGTCGAAGCCGAACTCGTTGTTGGTGCCGTAGGTGACATCGGCGGCATAGGCTTCCCGGCGGCTGACCGGGCGCAGGTTCTGGAGCCGCTCATCGGTCTGGGGGAAGTCCGGGTCGAAGACGTACGCGACGTCGTGCTGGATGGAGGCCGCCGTCATCCCCAGCCGATGGAAGACCGCACCGATCCACTGCGCGTCGCGCTTGGCCAGGTAGTCGTTGACCGTCACCACGTGCACCCCGCGGCTGAGCAGCCCGTTGAGGTACGCGGCCAGGGGCGCCACGAAGGTCTTCCCCTCGCCGGTCTTCATCTCGGCGATCTTCCCCTCGTGCAGGACGGCGCCGCCCAGCAGCTGCACGTCGTAGTGGCGCTTGCCGAGCGCCCGCCGCATCGCCTCGCGGACGGCGGCGAAGGCCTCCGGCAGCAGCTCGTCGAGCGCCTCGTTGATCTGGGCCATCTCGCGCTTGCGCTGCTCCCGGCGCTCCTCGCGCTTGCGGGCGGCGTCCGAGCCGGCCAGCTCGCTGTCGGAGTCGGTGCTCTCCGGCCGGTCGTCGATGGGCAGCATCAGGTCGCCGAGCCGGTCGCGCAGGCGTGCGCGCAGCTCGTCGGTCTTGGTGCGCAGGGCCGCGTCGTCGAGGGACTGGAGCTCGGGCTCGAGGGCGTTGATCTCCGCCACCAGCGGCTCGAGTCGCCGAACCTCCCGGTCGTTGGAGTCGACGAAGCGGTTCAGGAACTTCAGCATCGGACCGGCGAAAGTATACGTGCTCCAGCCGGATCGGCCATTTCAGCGGTCCGGAGCGCTACCGCGGGCCGCCGACGGCTCCCCTCGGCAGCGGTCACGCCCTCCCGGCGCGCAGCACCCGCAGCGCGTTGAGGGTGATCATCTCGCTCGGCGTGCCACGACCCCAATCGACCGCTTCCGGTGCCCGCGGAGAGCCGGGCGGCTGCCACCAGTAGGCGCCCGCGCGCCACCGGCCGTCGGGGAGGCGGCGACGCTCGAGCAGGTCGAGCGCGTCGGACGTCCGCGGGTCCCTCACCCGTCCCATCCGGCGCAGCACGTGGAGCGCCTGGAGGAAGTCGTGGTGCCAGTAGGGCGGGTGGTGGATCACGGTCCACGAGGGGTGGATCGGCTGGCCGGTGCCGTGGCGGCGGAAGATGCGGTGCTCGAGGATCAGCTCGGCGGCGCGCTCCGCTGCCGCCCGGGCGGCAGCGGAGCCAGTGGCCACCGCGTACTCGTGGAGCCCCCACATGGTCGCCAGCGTCTCGTGGAAGGAGGAGCGACGCCCGGTGGCCGAGTTGTCGCAGTTCCAGCCGCCGTCCGGCCACTGCCATTCCACCACCCAGTCCACGAGCTGGCGCACACGCGGGTCGTCGGCCAGGCCGAGCCGGCTGCAGGCGCCGATCGCGTTGCCCTCCATCGAGGCGTCCGAGAGCGGGAGGCCGAAGACCGCCGACCGCCTGGCGCTGGCCGGGTGCGTCAGCCAGCGCAGCACCGTCTCGGCGGCCCGCATCGCGCGCGGCTCCCCGGGCGGGATCTCGAGCTCGACCAGCGAGACGAGGCGCCAGTGGGCGCCGGTCCACTTCCGATACGGGTGCACGCCAAAGCCGCCGTCGGGCTGCTGCCCGGCGAAGAGGCCGCGGACGAGCGGGCCGTCGAGGATCGGCTCGTCGGCGGATGCCTCGTCGAGCAGGTCGCGGCGGGCCATTCGGCGGATCGCGGGCTCGCGCGAGGCGAGCAGCCAGTCCACCGCCGACGTGGCGCTCGCAGCGACCGTCATCAGCCGATCCGGCCCATCAGCCGATGGGTGCCTCAGCCCTCGACCGCGAGGGCGCGCGCCTCCTCCTCGCGGCTGCCCCAGAAGGTCATCTCCTCGACCAGCTGCACCTCGCTGCTGAACAGCGCGCCTACGCTCTCCCCACGGTGGATGCGCTTGATCGCCTCG